>NZ_RZSB01000778.1:0-2765 GCF_004023285.1 Mesorhizobium sp. M2A.F.Ca.ET.067.02.1.1 | reverse complement strand
GGTCCGCATCTCCGATGCGCGCATGAGCGGCACCGCCTACGGCACCGTGGTCCTGCATGTTGCTCCCGAAGCTGCTGCGGGTGGCGCGCTTGCCCTGGTTCGCGACGGCGACCTCATCGATCTCGACGTGGCCGGCAGGCGTCTCGAGCTGCTGGTTTCCGAAGAGGAGCTTGCCGCCCGCCGCCGCGACTGGAAGCCGCCGGCGCCACCCGAGGGCGGCTACCAGAGCCTCTATGTCGAGCGCGTGCTCCAGGCCGATCGGGGCTGCGATTTCGATTTCCTTGTCGGGCGCCGCGATGCCGGCATCCCCCGCCATTCGCATTAGGTGCCGCAATGAGCGACGAGACCGGGAGCTATGCGATCTACCCCAGCCTGCGGGGCCGCAGCGTCTTCATAACCGGCGGCGGCAGCGGCATCGGCGAGAGCCTCGTGCGCCATTTCTGCGCGCAAGGCAGCCGCGTCGCCTTCGTCGACATGGCGGTGGAGCCGTCCCGACAACTGGTGGCGGCGGTCGCGGCGCAGGGCCATCCCGAACCGCTGTTCATTCCCTGCGACCTGCGCAATGTCGAGGCCCTGCAGGCGGCGGTCGAGCAGGCGAGGGACCGCAACGGCCCCATCCAGGCTCTCTGCAACAATGCCGGCAATGACGACCGCCACCAGACCGCCAATGTCAGCGTCGCCTATTGGGACGACCGCATGGCCGTCAACCTGCGCCACCAGTTCTTCGCTGCGCAGGCCGTGCGCCCGCAGATGAAGGCCCTTGGTGGCGGCTCGATCATCAATTTCGGCTCGATCACCTGGATGGTCGGCGATCCGGATTGTCCCGCCTATGTGACGGCGAAGGCGGCCGTCTACGGCATGACGCGGGCGCTTGCCCGCGAGCTCGGCCCCGAGCGCATCCGTGTCAACTGCATGGTGCCGGGCTGGGTGATGACAGAGCGCCAGATGCGTCTGTGGCTGACGCCGGCCGGCGAGCGCCAGATCGAGGAAAGGCAGTGCCTGCCCGACCGGCTGCAGCCTTCCGACATTGCGCGCATGGCGCTGTTTCTTGCCGCCGATGACAGCCGCATGTGCTCGAGCCAGCAATTCATCGTCGATGGCGGCTGGGTGTGACCCGGCGAGAAGGAAAAAGGTAGGTTCATGCGTCTCGTTCAGTTCAACTTGCCCGATGGCAGCCGTCACGTGGGGCGCGTCAGCGCCGACGGCGATCAGCTCCACATCCTTCTCGACACCAACACAGTTCTCGAGCTTGCCACTGCGGCTATTGCCGAGGGCAGGTCCATCGCGTCGGTCGTCGAGGAGCGGACCGGCGGCGAGAAAGTCGATTACGACCAGCTGCTGCGCGAAGGCCGGGTTCTCGTTCCGGTCGATCATCCGGAGCCGGCGCGTTTCCTCATCACTGGCACGGGCCTCACCCATACGGGAAGCGCTGCCGCGCGCGACAAGATGCATATGCTGACCCATGGCGAGGACGCCGCCGAATCCGATTCGCTGAAAATTTTTCGCATGGGACTGGAGGGTGGCAAACCCGCGCCGGGAGAGCTAGGCGTGCAGCCCGAATGGTTCTTCAAGGGCGTCGGCACCTGCGTCGTCCCGCCTGGTGCCGCGCTGCCGCTGCCGGCCTTCGCCAAGGCGGGTGCCGAGGAGGCCGAGATCGTCGGCCTCTATCTCAACGGACCGGACGGCCGCCCCTATCGCATCGGCTACGCGCTGGGAAACGAATATTCCGACCACGTGACCGAGGCCGAGAACTATCTCTATCTCGCGCACTCGAAACTCCGCTCCTGCTCGATTGGCCCGGAGCTGCTGATCGGCGAGTTGCCGGCGGAGGTGCGCCGCCATTCCCGCATCCGGCGGGACGGTGCCGTCATCTGGGAACAGGAATTCCTGTCCGGCGAGACCCACATGTCGCACTCGATCGCCAATCTCGAGCATTACCATTTCCGCTACCCGATGCACCGCCGGCCGGGCGATCTGCACGCCTATTTCTTCGGCGCGGCGGTGATGAGCTACGCCTCCGGCATCAAAACGGCGCCGGGCGACGAATACGAGATCCAGGCGCCGGAATTCGGCAAGCCGTTGCGCAACCGGATGCAGGCTGTGCCGGACGAAGGGCTGGTGGCCGTCACCCCGCTGTGACGGCAAGACCCGCGGACTGAGATCATCACAAACAACAAATGGGAGAATGATCATGCTACTGAAGAGACTGCTTCTGGGAATAGCGGGTGTCGGCCTCGGCATCGGCCTGATGGCGTCGTCGGCGCTCGCGGCGAACCTGCGCGTGCTGGCCTGGGATGGCTATGCAGACGCCGATTGGGTCAAGGACTTCACCGCCGAGACCGGCATCGGCGTCGATGTCGTCTTCATCGGCAGCGACGACGAGATCTGGGCCAAGATCAAGGGCAGCGAAGGTCAGGACTTCGATGTCTTCGCCGTCAACACCGCGCAGCTGCAGCGCTATATCAAGGCCGACCTCGTCACGCCGATCGACCTGTCGAAGCTTCCCAACCAGAAGGATACGCTGCCGCGCTTCCGCGACATCACCAAGGTCAGCGGCGACACCAAGGACGGCAAGGTCTACGGCATCCCGTTCTGCTTCGATTCCATCGGCCTGATCTACGACACCGACAAGGTGAAGCCGGCGCCGACATCGATGTCCGTGCTGTGGGATCCGGCTTACAAGGGCAAGGTGCTGGCCTATGACAATGGCGAGCACAATTTCTCCTTCACCGCGCTGACGCTGGGCTACAAGGACCCGTTCAACC
>NZ_RZSB01000777.1:0-2778 GCF_004023285.1 Mesorhizobium sp. M2A.F.Ca.ET.067.02.1.1 | reverse complement strand
GCACGGTGCGGGCGGAGAGCGTGACTTCCGGCGCCACCGCCATCACCGGCATCGATGTCGATCTCAAGCGCGACGGCGACTGGACCGGTTTTTCTGGCGGGGCCACCGTCAAGAACATTCCGGCCAGGGCGGCCGGGCGCGTGAAAGTGGCGAACGGCACGACGACCATCGAGCTCGCGTCCGGCCAGGCGACCGTGCAGGGCATCAAGGCCGCGATCGCGCAGGCCTCGACGGTGACCATCGCCAATGGCGTGACCACGCTCGACCGGCTGGTGCTCAACCTCGGCGGCGGCACGGCAACGGTGACGGGCAAGGTCGCGCAGGCGCTCGACATCAACGCCAACCTCGCCCGGGTGCCGATTTCGCTCGCCAACAGTTTCTCGCCGGGTCTCGACGCGGCCGGCTCGATCTCGGGCACGGTCAAGGTGACCGGCCAGCCTTCGATCCCCTCGGTCGCCTTCAAGATCGATGCCGCCGGCGTGCAGACCTCGCAGACGCGTGGCGCCGGCCTTGGCGGCATGAATGTGTCGTCATCCGGCACTTTTGCCGGCAACAAGCTCGCCTTCGACGCCAACATCAGCGACGGCGCCGGCCTCGGCCTCAAGGGCGGCGGCTCGGTGACGACGGCGGGCACGCCAACCTTGGCGCTCGATTTCAACGGCAAGGTGCCGTTCTCCTTCCTGGCCGCAAAGCTCGCCGCGCAAGGGCTGGCGCTCAACGGCACCGCCAATGTCGATGTGCAAGTGCGTGGTCCTGCATCCGCGCCGGTTATCAGCGGCAAAGTCACGACATCCGGCGCGCGCCTCATCGATGCGCGCTCCGGCCTAGCGGTGAACGACATCGCCGCCGACGTCTCGATCGGCGGCGGGGTGGCCAGGATCAACCGCCTGACCGGCACACTGTCGACGCGCGGCAGCCTGTCGGCGAGCGGCACCGTGGGCATCAATCCGGCGCAGGGCTTCCCGGCCGACCTGTCGATCAAGCTCACCGACGGCCGCTACACTGACGGCCGGGTGGTGACCGCCAATCTCGGCGGCGACCTGACCGTCAAGGGGCCGCTCGTCTCGGCGCCGGTGATTGCCGGCACCCTTAACCTGGCGAGGACGGTCATCACCGTCCCGGAAAAGCTGCCGGGTTCGCTCTCGGCGCTGGATGTGAAGCACAAGAACGCACCGGCGTCCGTACGGGCGCAGGACAAGGCGCTGCGCCCGGCAACGTCCGGCGGCAGCAGCAACAGCGGCAGCGGCCTGACGCTCGACGTGACGGTCAACGCGCCGAACCAGATCTTCATCCAGGGCAGGGGTGTCGACGCCGAACTGGGCGGATCGCTCAAACTAACCGGCCCGGCTTCGGCGCCCAGGGCGATCGGCACCTTCACCCTGCAGCGCGGACGGCTGATCATCCTTTCCAAGCGACTGACCTTCACCGATGGCACGATCGGGTTCCAGGGGTCGCTGGTGCCCTATCTCAACTTGACGGCGACCACCACGACGAGCACCGCCACAGTCACGGTCGTCGTCTCAGGCGAGGCGACCAATCCGAAGTTCACGTTCTCCTCCGTGCCGGCGCTGCCCCAGGACGAGATCCTGGCACAACTCATCTTCGGTCAATCCATGTCCAAGCTGTCGCCGCTGCAGATCGCGCAACTTGCGAGCGCCGCCGCGCAACTGGCCGGCGTCGGCGGTTCGACCTCGTTGCTCGAGAACCTGCAAAGCGCCATCGGCGTCGATGATCTCGACGTGACGACGGATGAGAAGGGCGGCACCGCGGTTTCGGCCGGCAAGTACCTCAACGATCGCACCTATGTGACGATACAGAAGGGCGACAAGCCAGGCTCCGGCAAGGCGACGATCGACCTCAATGTCGGTCGCGGGGTTAAGCTGCGCGGCGAAGCCAATGACGCCGGCGAGGCCAAGGGCGGCGTCTTTTACGAACGCGAATATTGAGGTTGTGCCGGGCCGGATTGGCCAAGGCGAACCAGGGGCGACCGCCGGTACGGGGCTGCTATCCTTATAAAATGTATCGATTTAATGGCCCGCGGGAATTTTTTAGGGAATCCGCGTCGCGATAACAAATTTGCGTCAAGACTGTCGCTATCACGCGAACCGGGTTGCAGCCAAAGATGCACATTCCCTGGCATGTTCCTCCTCCATACCGTCTTTTTGACAACGCGGTCCGGATGCGGAATGTTAAAAGGCGGAAAGCCAACAATGGGAGCAAGTCATGGCAATCTATAAGAGCAATGGTGATCAGGTTCCTGATCATATCTTGGCGTTGGCCGAAGAAGCCAAGGCGGGAAAGGTCGATCGTCGCGAATTCCTGGCGCTCGCCAGCGTTTTCGGAGCGTCCACGGCGATGGCCTACGGCCTGATCGGTCTGGCCGATCCGACCCCGGCGAAAGCCGACGACGTACAGGGCAAGAAGGGCGGCACGCTGAAGGTCGCGCAGTGGGTCAAGGATCCGAAGGATCCACGCAAGGCCGACTGGTCGGAAATCGCCAATGCCGAGCGCCAGGCGCTTGAGCCGCTGGTTAAGTACACCACCGAGTACACATTCCGCCCCTATCTCCTGGAAAGCTGGGACGTGAACGATGACGCGACCGAGTACACGCTGCATGTACGCAAGGGCGTGACCTGGTCGAACGGCGATGCTTTCACCGCCGACGATGTCATCTTCAATCTCAAGCGCTGGGCCGACAAGAAGGCCGAAGGCAACTCGATGCCCGGCCGCCTTGGCACGCTTGTCAAGGACGACAAGCTCGACGAGAGCGCCGTGACC
>NZ_RZSB01000776.1:0-2778 GCF_004023285.1 Mesorhizobium sp. M2A.F.Ca.ET.067.02.1.1 | reverse complement strand
ATCAACTACACCGCCGGCCCGGCAAGCGTGACCGCGGCAATGATGTCGTCGATGCCGGCCTTTTCGACGAAGGCGCGGGATGACACCACGGTGCGGATGACGGCGGTACGGATCGCCGCGGTCACGCTTGCCGGGCCGGCGGTGTAGTTGATCATCGCCGCAACCCTGGCCGCCGAGATCAGGCCGACAAAGGTGAGCACCACGCCATTGGCGTTGGGCAAGAGCACGCCGACCGCTTCGCCGGGCGCCGTCACCGCCTCGAAACGGCGTCCGAGCACGCGCGCGCCGATGAACAGCTTGCGGTAGCTGAGCGAACCGGAGATCACATCCTCGATGATCGGGCGCGAAGGGCCGACGCGATCGGCGGCGTCGCGCATGGCGAGGAACAGGCCACGGTCGAGATTGGTGCCGTAGAGCCGCGCCTCGGCGAAACGATCGAACAGCGCGTTGGTGTTGGAGGCCATGTCGGGGTTGCGCGCCACCAGCTCGGCGATGGTCATCGGCTCCAGCACGCTCACCGAAAGCCGCGGGAACCAGTGCCTGGGCGCTTTCTCCTTCGGCGTCAGCGACATCGGCAGATCGCGCGTTCCGGAAACGAAGATCGGCACGATGCGGGCGTCGGCCTGCATGGCGATGCGGGTGAGGGCGCGAAACAGCCGGAAGGATTTGACGTCGGGCTCGACACTGTCTGGCAGGTAGACGGCAAGCCGTCCCTTGCCCTTCAGCACGCGCACCAGGCGCCGGCTGACGAAGACATGCTCGGCGTTGAAGGCGATGGTGCGGCCAAGCTCGCGCCACGGCTCCAGCCATGGCGAGCGCGCCGAGGCCTCGTCCAGTATATGCAGCGTGTCGTCGGGAAGCAGCGACAGCATCAGCGCCGGTTCGATGCGCGACTGGTGCGAGATCACATAAATGACTGGCGTGTTGGCGCTTCGGGCAATGCGAATACGGTTGTCGGCGATCCGATAGACGAGCTTGAACGGCACATAGAGCAGCGCCTGGGTGAAGCGCAGGTCGAGCCGGAACCGCTCGATCACGGCGATCAGCAGCCAGGCAAAGACAAGGCCCGCCAGCAGCGCCAGGGTCAGGATCATGCCGCTCTCTCCCAGTCTCCTCCAGGGCGCGGCTCTTGAGCGGCCGCTTCGGTGGCAGAGGGTAGCGGAAGCGCGGGCAAGGTCAATGCGGGCTGAAGCACAGCGTCCCCTTCTCCCCTTGTGGGAGAAGGTGGCCGAGCGAAGCTCGGACGGATGAGGGGTGCTGGAAGGATCGCTGCGCGAGAGAGTAAGCTCCTCAAAGCATTGAATTTTTCAAGGCCGTGTTCCTTCCAACACCCCTCATCCGTCTCGGCGCTGCGCGCCGATCCACCTTCTCCCACAAGGGGAGAAGGGGAAGACGGCGCCTATGCCGCCTTCAATCTTCCGCTGATGAAGCGGAATTCCTGGGTTTTGCCGCCATAGCCATAGGCCGCCGCCGGCACTTCGTGCACGAAGGCATAACTCTCCTCATGCACGAGCAGCCGGCCGAAAGCCTCGAAGATTGCCTTCAGATAGGCTTCGAGCTCGAGCTTGGTGTTGGTGCCGTCGACGACCTTGATGTCCAGCCAGAACGTGTTGGTGCCATGCTCGACCAGCGACCTGCCGCCGGCGAACCAGTGCTGCGGATCGATGTAATTGACCGCGACCGCGGTGATCGTCGGGTCCTTGCGTAACTCCTTGGCGGTAATCTCGGTGATGTCCTTGGCGATCGCGGCGGACAGCTTGGCATCGGGCTTGCCGGTGACGCTGATATTGATGATCGGCATTTTCTCTCCTCGGGTTGGGCGCCTCGCGCCTTCGATGAGAGGATCATGGCATTGGCATGTATTCGACAAAATCGAATTGTTTTTGAGAAACGATTCGATATCATCGAAGTATGGAAATGCTCGATCTCGACTTGCTGAAGACCTTCCTCGCTTTCGTCGAGGGCGGCTCGCTTGCCAAGGCCGCATCCGCCGTTGGCCGCACGCCGTCGGCTGTGACCGCGCAGATGCAGCGGCTGGAGGAGATCGTCGGCGAGCCGCTGCTCATCCCGCAGGGCAGGGGACGCGGCCTGACACCGGCCGGCGAGGATCTTGTCGGCCATGCGCGCCGCATCCTTGCCGTCCACACCGAGGCGTGGTTGGCGCTGAAAGGCGCGCGCGCCGGCGGCCGCATCGCCATCGGCACGACGCAGGATTTCGCCGACCACGGCCTGCCGGATCTTCTAAGGGCCTTCGCCGCCAGCCACCCGCGTGTGCGGATCGAGCTGCGTGTCGGTCGCTCCCTGGAGCTCGGTTCGGCGCTGCAGGCCGGCCAGCTCGACCTCGCAATCTCCATGCGCCATGTCCCGACGCCAGATGAAACGGCCGTGGTCAGCGAGCCGATGTTGTGGCTCTGCTCGGAAAAAGGCCTGGCGACGCGGCAGGAAGCCGTGCCGCTGGCGCTGCTCGATCCCTATTGCGGCTTCAGGGAGGCCGCGCTCAACGCGCTCGATGCCGCCGGCCGCCGCTACCGCATCGCCGCCGGCAGCGCCAGCCTTGCCGGCCTGCGCGCCGCGGTCGATGCCGGCATCGCGCTGACGCCGCGCACCCGGCGCTTTGCCCATTCGGGCATTGTGGAGGCGCCATACGAGCACGACCTGCCGCCATTGCCGATGGCCGACTTCGCCATCCGGCTCGGTCGCGAAGCTCCGCGCCCGGCGCGGGATCTGGCGGAGCTGCTGGGCGATGGCCTCGCCCAGCCGTGGTGATGGGCCAGGAAG
>NZ_RZSB01000775.1:0-2779 GCF_004023285.1 Mesorhizobium sp. M2A.F.Ca.ET.067.02.1.1 | reverse complement strand
GTTCATGATCATCATCTGGCTGTCGACCGTCCCGAAGGTGCTGACCGGCGAGCCGAAGACCTCGGCCGCCTCCGCCGCCGCTCAGGTCTATATCGCCTCGGCGCATTTCCCGGCCGTGCGCGACACCGTGCTCGGCCGCTGCTCCATGTGCCATACGGAAGAGCCGGTCTATGAAGGCGTCTCCCATGCGCCGAAGGGCGTGCTGCTCGACACCGACGAGCGCATCGCCGAGCATGCGCGCGAGATCTACATCCAGGCCGGCCGGGCGCATGCCATGCCGCCCGCCAACGTCACCCCGATCACCGACCAGGAACGGGCCCTTCTGGTCGCCTGGTTCGAAGGCGCCGGAAAGTAAGCATGACAGCGAAAATTCTGCGCGGCCGTACGCTCTCCTTCATGCGCTGGCCCGAAACGATCGACGACCATTCCGCCTGGCGCTACGAGGAGGATGGCGCCCTGCTGATTGACAATGGCAGGATCGTCGCCGCCGGCGTCTATGCGGACGTCAAGGAAAAGGCGGATGCAGGCGTCGGGACAATCGACCATCGCCCGCATCTGATCCTGCCGGGCTTCCTCGACGCCCACGTGCATGTGCCGCAGATGCAAATCATCGCCTCCTACGGCGCCGAGCTGCTCGACTGGCTGAACAAATACACCTTTCCCGAAGAGTCGAAATTCCAGAACGCCCAGCATGGCCGCCGCATCGCGCGGCTGTTCCTCGACGAGATGCTGCGCCACGGCACGACGACGGTCGCCGCCTATTGCTCGGTGCACAAATCATCGGCGGAAGCCTTCTTCGCCGAGTCGCATGAGCGCAACATGCTCAACATCGCCGGCAAGGTGATGATGGACCGCAATGCGCCGGACGGCGTGCTCGACACGCCGCAAACCGGTTACGATGACAGCAAGGCGCTGATTGCCGAATGGCACGGCAAGGGTCGCCAGCTCTATGCCATCACGCCGCGCTTCGCCATCACCTCGACGCCCGAGCAGATGGAGATGGCCGGCGCGCTCTACCGCGAGCATCCGGATCTCCACATGCAGACGCATCTGTCGGAGAACCACGCCGAGATCGCCTTCACCCAGGAGCTTTACCCCTGGTCGCGCGACTACACCGACGTCTATGAGCATTACGGCCTGCTCGGCAAAAAGAGCCTGTTCGGCCACTGCATCCATTTGTCGGAGCGCGAGGCGGATGCGCTGTCGCAGTCGGGTTCGGTCGCGGTGTTCTGCCCGACCTCCAATCTTTTCCTCGGATCCGGCCTGTTCGACTACCAGCGCTATCGTCTGCGCGAGAAGCCGCTTCGGATTGCGGCCGCGACCGATGTCGGTGGCGGCACCAATTATTCGATGCTGCGCACCATGGACGAGGGCTACAAGGTGATCGCGCTGAACGGCGAGAAGCTGAACCCGTTCCAGTCCTTCTGGCAATTGACGCGCGGCAATGCCGAGGCGCTGTCGGTGGCCGACAAGGTCGGCACGCTGGAGGAGGGCACCGATGCCGACATCGTCGTGCTCGATGCTCATGCCACGCCGGGCATGCGGCTCAGGATGGAGACGGTGGAAACGCTGGCCGAGGAACTGTTCCTGCTGCAGACGCTGGGCGACGATCGAGTTGTGCGCGAGGTCTATCTGGCGGGCCGTCCGGCGAAGAGCGCGATTGTCGCAGGGTGACCCCCTCACCGGATTGCCAACCGAATTGCGAAGGGCAATCCGACCTCTCCCCGAGGGGAGAGGAGCGAGCCGACGCTGGCGCCAGTCTCTTCTCCCCTCGGGGAGAAGGTGGCCGCGAAGCGGCCGGATGAGGGGGTGTCCGCGACGGGCGCTTGACCAGGCAAGGGTTGTCGTACAAACGACGGTGTCGATTTTCGGAGAAAGAGACATGGCTACCGCCGACGACATCGCTCTGATCAAGAAACAGGAAGCCACGCTGGTCTTCCCGGCCTTCGACGAGGCCGTCGCCTTCAAGATCGGTTCCGGCATCAGGGATCGGGCGCTGAAGGAAGACCTGCCGATCATCGTCGACATCAGGACCTTCGACCGGCCGCTCTTCTATGCCGCGATGCCGGGCTCCAACGCCTCCAATCCGGACTGGGCGCGGCGCAAGATCAACGTCGTGAGGCGGTATCTCAGAAGCACCTATCGCCTTGTGCTGGAGCAGCAGCGCCCCGACCGCACGTTCAAGGTCGGCGAAGCGCTCGACATCGCCGACTATGTGCTCGCCGGCGGCGGCTTTCCGGTCACCGTCAAGGGCGCCGGGGTCATCGGCGTCATCGCCGTTTCGGGCCTGCCG
Organism: Mesorhizobium sp. M2A.F.Ca.ET.067.02.1.1; assembly: GCF_004023285.1. NCBI lineage: Bacteria > Pseudomonadati > Pseudomonadota > Alphaproteobacteria > Hyphomicrobiales > Phyllobacteriaceae > Mesorhizobium > Mesorhizobium sp. M2A.F.Ca.ET.067.02.1.1. The sequence continues at coordinate 486 of NZ_RZSB01000775.1, read as the reverse complement.
GAGCGCGAGGACCACGGCGTCGTGGTCGATGCGATCTGCGCGCATCTGGGCGTCGATGCCAGCAAGCTCAGATTGCCGCCGGAAGACAAATGACCGATCCAAAAACCTTCCTCACCTCGATCTTTAACGCTGCCGTCGCCGCCGCCGACCCGGAAAAGACGATCCGCAATCATTTGCCGGCTAAGCCGAAAGGCCGCACCGTCGTTATCGGCGCGGGCAAGGGCTCGGCGCAGATGGCGGCGGCCTTCGAGAAGGTCTGGGACGGTCCCATCGATGGTCTGGTCGTCACCCGCTACGGCTATGGCGCCAGTTGTGAGCGCATCGAGATCATCGAGGCGGCGCATCCGGTGCCGGATGCCGCCGGCCTGGAGGCCTCGCGCCGGCTGCTCGAGAAGGTGCGGGGCCTGACTTCGGAAGACCTGGTCGTGGCGCTGATTTCCGGCGGCGGCTCGGCCCTGCTGCCGTCTCCCGCTCCAGGCCTTACCT
>NZ_RZSB01000774.1:0-2783 GCF_004023285.1 Mesorhizobium sp. M2A.F.Ca.ET.067.02.1.1 | reverse complement strand
GTCATGGTATGAGGATACGGTCGGCCCTCGCCCCGAATATCCTTCGCTCGACGGTGACCGGATCTGCGACGTCGTCATCGTCGGCGGCGGCTTTACTGGCCTCTCGGCTGCAGCGCATCTGGCCAAGGCGGGCGCAAATGTCGCGCTGATCGAAGCCTATCGCTTCGGCGACGGCGCGTCCGGACGCAATGGCGGCCAGCTCGGCACCGGGCAGCGTGCCTGGGCGGAAGAGTTGGAGGCCGAATATGGCCTTTCCCGCGCCAGGGCGCTGTTCGACATGGCGGAAGAGGCCAAGGCGCATCTGCTTGACTTCGCTGCCACCAACACGATCGACATCGACTATATGCCGGGCCAGCTTTCCGTGGCGCACAAGAAACGTTACGTCGACGACTACAAGCGCCACGCCGAGATCATGGCGACCCGCTTCGGCTATCCGCATTTGAGCTTCATGGACCAGGCGGAGACGGCGCGGCGGTTGGGCTCGTCGCGCTATTTCGGCGGCACCCGCGACATCGGCACCGGTCACATCCATCCGCTGAAGCTGGTGATCGGCACGGCGAAAGTGGCGGCGGCCGCCGGCGCACATCTCTTCGAGCAGACGCCGTCCACCGGCATAATTTCCAGCGGCGGCAAGGTGAAGGTCACGACGCCCAGGGGCACGATCACGGCCGACAAATGCCTGATCGGGGTCAATGCCTATGGCGGCAATCTCGAGCCGGTGAGCGCGGCGCATATCATGCCGATCGGCTCTTTCATCGGCGCGACCGTGCCGCTCGGTGCTGCTTCCAAAGTGCTGCCGGGCGGCGAGTCCGTCGACGATTCCCGTTTCGTGGTGCGCTATTTCCGCAAGTCGAAAGACGGCCGGCTGTTGTTCGGCGGCCGCGAGGTCTATGCCGTCGCCGATCCGAAGGACATCCATATCCACATCCGCAGGCAGATCGCCGAGCTCTACCCGGATCTCAAGGATGTCGAAATCACGCATGGCTGGGGCGGCTATGTCGGCATCACCATGCCGAGAAAGCCGTTCGTGCGCGAAGTGATGCCGAATGTGATTTCGATCGGAGGCTATTCCGGCCACGGCGTCATGCTGTCGAACTTCTTCGGCAAGCTCTATGCCGAGACCGTTGCCGGCAATCGCGACTGCCTGAAACTGATCGAGGACCTGAATATCCCCGCCTTCCCGGGCGGCCGCCGCTTTCGCGCGCCGCTCTTGTTTCTGGCGCTCAGCTGGTTCGCGCTACGCGACAGGATTTGAAGCTGGCGCCCGGTCGAGGCGCCGATTCGACGATGGCGGCTTCCACGAGGCAGGTTGTGGAAGCCTTAACGGGCGCGCAGAATTTCGCAATTTGGCTCACTCATGCCATAATCAGCAGTAAAAGATGCGATCATGGGCGAAAATTCCGGGGATTTCGCGGGCTTTGTCCGCTGTGATTTCGGGACCGATGCCGATCGATGCCAACCCTCGCGGCAATGATCGAAAGAACGTCGGCCCGCTTGTTGGAGGTGGTTTGAGTGAACGAGCCCTTCAGTTTCGGCACGCCGGAACGGCAGCGCTTCACAATGCAGTTCGGCTATAACGTACGGCCATCCTTCTGGCAGAAGGTGCAGTCGAACGCGCATCTGGTCATTGCAGCGGTGGGCACGGTCGCGCTGCTCGGCGTGGCCGCGGTGGCGCTCTGGTTGTGCATTCCGGGCAGCGGCCGGCAGGTTGCCGCGGCCAGCGCCGAGCAGGCCGTGCCGACAATCCCGGTGAAGACCACGAAGATCGCTCCCGCGGCGGCGGCGGCGGCGGTGACCGTGGCCCCGGCACCACAGGCCGCGCGCAAGGCGGATGCGGTTTCGCCGGCAACAGCGGCCCGCGAAGCCAACATTCCGGCGCTGGCGTCGAACAGCCCCCGCTGGACGGCCCCCGACTCCAAATCCCCCTCGGAGCCGGCAGGGGATCAACCAGCTCCATCGAAGCAGGCCGCCGAGCCTGGCGCTGCGCAATCAACCGACACGGCCTTCGCCGAGCCGGCCGCGGATAACGACGCCTCGGACGCACTGTCGCAGGTTGCCGCACCCGCACCGGCGGGCGAGACGGCCGCGAAGACGCCGGGCGACAAGATGGATGGCGCCCAGACCGCCGCCATTCCAGAGGCCAAGCCACAGGCTCCCGATGCCGATCCGCCGGCAACCGACGACGCGGCGCAGTCCAAACCGAAACCTCAAAAGGTCGGCGCGGCTGCCAACGGACGCATCTTGAGGGCCGTCACCATGCGCTCCGGACCGAAGAAGGGCGCAGCCGCGATCGTCACCGTGCCCGCCAAGGCATCGGTGCAGGTGATGAACTGCAAGCAGTGGTGCGAGATCGTCTATAACGGCAAGCACGGCTGGGTCTACAAGAGCTACGTCAAGACCGGCGCGTGAGGCCGTTGTGCCGGCGGCGCCGCGGCCGAACCGCGATGCCGTCAGCCGCCGAAGAGGTGACGAAGTCGCTGCCGCCAGCGATCATGCCTGCGCTTTTTGACGAACTCCCGATGCTCCTCGAACGGCACTTCGAAAAGGCCGCAAGTCTGGCAGCCTTCCTTCTTCCCGCAAGCAGGGATCCAGCATTTCACATCATATGTCCAGGCGAGCGCCAAACGTTCCAGGTGAAGACTGGAAGAACTCTTGAGAAGGATGAGTTCGCCTGGCGCGGCAGTGCGCCTGAGATGATCGGAAACCTCTTTCGGCGTCCGCAGTTCGACGAACCGGCCGCTGTCGCGATCGGCCTGGCTGGCTTTCGAGCGATGGGCATGCTC
>NZ_RZSB01000773.1:0-2791 GCF_004023285.1 Mesorhizobium sp. M2A.F.Ca.ET.067.02.1.1 | reverse complement strand
ATCATGGACACCTCGTAAAACGGCATTCCATCCCTCCCGATCCAAGGATCGGGAAGTGTCCACGATGTCTCCGAACGCCTGTCCACCATCTCCCCAGTCTGTACACAGAGGCGGGGGAGAGGTGGCCGCGAAGCGGTCGGAGAGGGGGCAGCGCCGGCGACAGAGGAAGAAGCACGGTGTGGCGCGCCCGAAGTTCTAAATCGCGACACGATCTCTCGGGTTCGCTCCATGCGCTTTAGCGAGACATGCTTTAGCTCTACGAAGGCCCCTCTCCGTCGCGGCTTCGCCGCGCCACCTCTCCCCCCCGCTTCGCGCGGGGCGAGGAAGAAGGCTCAGCCGGCCTTCACCTGCGCCGGATGGCTGATCGAGTCCCGCACGGTGCCGTATTCGGCGCCCCAGCGGTCGGTCATGTCGCAACGGATGTCCCACAGCTCGGGGAAGAAGCGGTGGCGGGCGCCGCCTTCCAGCATCTCCACCGGGCGGCCCTTCAGCGACTTCGAGCCCAGCCCGATCGAGCGGTGGATCAGATAGAGGTGGTTGGCGCGGAATTTCTGGAACAGCTCGTCGAACTCGATCAGCGCCTCGGCCACGACATAGGCGTCGCCATGGTCGTAATGCTCGTCATAGATATCCGCCACGGTCAGCCCGCGGCCATCGAGATAGGCATGCCTGAAGGCCCGCCAAAGGTCCGGCGGCAGGCGCAGCAGGAACTTGAAGCCGGGCGATTCCTGGCCGCTGCCGTTGCCGAGCTGCAGGCGGATCTGCTGATACTCCTTGGGCGACATGGTCTCCAGGAGATCGAGCTGCGCCGTCATCATGCGCATCAGCCGGTGCACGCGGCCCATCAGCGTGACGATGCGGTGCGTGTTCTGCTTCTCCAGATAATCCAGAACATCGACCAGCGTGTAGGCGATGAGCTTCATCCACAGCTCCTCGACCTGGTGCACGATCTGGAACTGCAATTCGTCGGCGTTGACCATCTCGGCCAGCGGCTTCTGGCAGGCGAGCAGCTGGTCGCATTTCAGATAGACGCCGTAGTCGCGCATCTCGGGCGCCTCGATGCGGGCGTGATAGTCCGTCTTGTCCATGGCTCATCCTCCTCGGCATGACCGCGCCACAAGGATAGCGCTTCCGGCTTGAACATTGTTCCTTTCTGTTATCCAAATGGCATGAAATGAAGGACGATCTTTGACCTTACCTGCCCCAGTGGAGAACGAACCGTGCTGGACGCCTTGGACCGCAGAATAGTCGCCGCGCTCGAGCGCGATGCGCGGATCTCCTTCGGCGAGCTCGCCGAGGAGGTCGGCTTGAGCAAGACGCCGTGCTGGAAGCGCGTGAAGGCGCTGGAAGAGGCAGGCGTCATCCGTGGATATTCGGCCCGCATCGACCCGGCCAGGATCGGCTTCGGCATCGAGGCCTTCATCCAGGTGTCGATCGACTTCGAGGTGTCCGACGCCTTCGAGGCGGCGGTGAAGACGCACCCGCTGATCCGCCGCTGCTACGCCACCACGGGCGAAGCCGACTATCTCCTGCAGATCGTTACCGTCGATATGATGGCGCTCGACCGCATGCTGCGCGAGGAGCTCAGCCGCCTGCCCGGCGTGCGCCGCACGGTGACCTCGATGGCGATGCGCGAGATCAAGGGCGACATCTCCTTTGCCGAGGCGGCGGCGCGTGCGCTGAGGGGATAAGGCGAGCACACCGAATGGCCTGAGCGCGCCGGCCGTGGAGGCGCGCGAAGCCCTGACTTTTTCTGGGATGATCGAGAACGGGCATCGAACCTGATATAGTCGCGACGGGGGTACGGCGGTGGCGGGGTCATCTCAATGAAGATCAGGGCGCAGGCTGCCCGGCGATGGCCGGCGCGAGGCTTACGGATTCTCGAATTCGCCTCGACGGCCGATTTCGCGCGCCTTCCCCTTCCGAGAAATACGCTGGCCACGGCGCTTTTGGCATCGGCCATGCTGCTGCCGGCGGCCACTTCGAGCCATGCCGCGTCGGTCCTCCCAGAGCCGCGAGACGAGCTCCACCAGCCGGATGCGAAAGCCATGCTGCAGGACGCCAAGCGCGCGCTTCTGGCGGCCAATGGCGGCAACGGTGGGAATGGCGGCAACGGTGGCAATGGCGGGAACGGCGGCAACGGAGGGAACGGCGGCAATGGAGGGAATGGCGGTAACGGTGGCAACGGCGGAAACGGTGGCAATGGAGGGAACGGCGGCAACGGAGGGAATGGCGGCAACGGAGGGAATGGCGGCGGAAACGGTGGCGGCAATGGCGGCGGCACCGGAAACGGCGGCGGCAATGGCGGGGGCGCCGGAAACGGTGGCGGCAACGGCGGTAGCGCCGGAAACGGCGGGAGCAATGGCGGCGGCACCGGAAACAGTGGCGGCAATGGTGGTAACGCTGGAAACGGCGGCAGCAATGGCGGCCATGGCGGCGGCCATCACGACTCCAATGTCGGCCATTCGGATGGCGGGCCCCGCTCCTGCGGATCATCCCCGCGAGTGTCTTGCTGACGCCGCCGCTTGACCTCGAAGCGCCGCGCGCCGGAGCGGCAGAAAGCAACGTCCTTCCAGTTTCCTGTTCCGGCTCGCCGCTCCGGCGGCGCGATGAACCGCCCTATGGGCCGGTGCGGTAGGCGAAATCGTCGATAGCGGCCTGCCAGTAGTGCTGCGTGCGGATCTCGAGCCGCGTGATGCGCCGGTAGTCGGCCGCGAAGTAGACCAGACCGTTGGCGGACAGCGTCAGCCGATCCTCATAGGCGGGCTCATCGCCCCGCCAGGCCTTGAGG
>NZ_RZSB01000772.1:0-2801 GCF_004023285.1 Mesorhizobium sp. M2A.F.Ca.ET.067.02.1.1 | reverse complement strand
GTGGAGAGCGTGACATAGAAGCCGCCGAGCATGCCGCCGGCGATGAACAGCCAGGGCGCCGGCGCCTTCCAGTCGAGCGAAATGCCCTGCAGCCTCACCACCGCGAGGGCAATGATGCCAAGGACGATGGCGCCCGACAGGAACGAGAACGCCGCGGCGGCCACGGGAAGGCCGAGGCCGCGCGCCAGTTGCGAATTGATCGGCGCCTGGATGGCGATGAAGGCGCCGGACAGGATGCCGAGCAGGGACCAGACTGCGCCCATCATCGTTATGCCCTTACTTGACGTCGGCCGCGACCTTCAGCGACACGATCTTGTCGGGATCCTGCACCGGCTCGCCGCGCTTGATCTTGTCGACATTTTCCATGCCCTCGATGACCTGGCCCCACACCGTGTACTGGCGGTTGAGGAAGGCGGCATCGTCGAAGCAGATGAAGAACTGCGAATTCGCCGAGTTCGGGTTCTGCGCCCGAGCCATCGAGCAGGCGCCGCGGCCATGATTGGCGTTGGAGAACTCGGCCTTGAGGTCCGGCTTGTCGGACCCGCCCATGCCCGCGCGCGACGGCGCATAGGTCGGCTTCGAGGAGTTGCCGAACTTGACGTCGCCGGTCTGCGCCATGAAGCCGTCGATGACGCGGTGGAACACGACGCCGTCATAGGCGCCCTCACGCGCCAGTTCCTTGATGCGGGCGACGTGGCCGGGGGCCAGTTCGGGATACATTTCAATGACGACCTTGCCCTTGGTCGTTTCCATGATCAGCGCGTTCTCGCGATCCTTGATCTCAGCCATGTCAGAAATCCTTTTTGAAAATTGAGGGGTTTATTTGCCGTCGGCGGCGATGCGAACCTTGATCATGCGGTCGGGGTCGCTGACCGTGCCGTTGTCGGCCTCGTCGCCCTTCTTGATCTTGTCGACGAGGTCCATGCCGCCGACCACCTTGCCGACGATGGTGTACTGGCCGTCGAGGTTCGGCGCCGGCGCGAACATGATGAAGAATTGCGAGTTGGCCGAATTCGGGTCCTGCGATCGCGCCATGCCGACCACGCCGCGCGTGAATTGCTCGCTCTGCGAGAACTCGGCCGGCAGATCGGGAAGATCGGAACCGCCGGTGCCGACGGCTTGCGGGTCGAAACCCTTCTTCATGTTGCCGAATTTGACGTCGCCGGTCTGCGCCATGAAGCCGTCGATGACGCGGTGGAAGGCGACATTGTCATAGGCGCCGTCGCGCACCAGCTTCTTGATCTGCGCGACATGCTTGGGCGCCAGATCGGGGCGCAGCGCAATCGTCACGTCGCCATCCTTGAGAGTGATGATCATGGTGTTCTCCTTGTCGGCGGCGACGGCCGGCCCGGATGCCGAGAAAAGGGATGCCGCGAAAAGGCCGGCAAGCACGACAAGGAACGAAGCGAGCTTCTTCAGCTGCATAGGGATCTCCGGGAAAACCTATTTGGTGAACTTGGCGGTGAGCGCCCCGGCGACAGCCGCCGGCACGAATGGGCGGATGTCGCCGCCCATCGAGGCAATCTGGCGCACGAGTGTGGCGGTAATGGTGCGCACCGAGGGACTCGCCGGCAGAAAAACCGTCTGCAGTTCCGGCGCCATCGTCTCGTTCATGCCGGCCATCTGCATTTCGTAGTCGAGATCGGTGCCGTCGCGCAGGCCGCGGATCATGATCGAAGCGCCCCGCTTGCGGGCAGCGTCGATGACCAGCCCGTCGAACGCAACGACCTTGATGCGGCCGGCGTCCTTGCCGAATTCGGCCTTGGCAGCGGCTTCGATCAGCTTCACGCGTTCCTCGAAGGAAAACAACGGTTTCTTGCCCGGATGGATGCCGATCGCCGCATAGACGGTGTCGGCCACCGCCAGCGACGCCTTGAGCACGTCAAGATGGCCGTTGGTCAGCGGGTCGAAGGAGCCGGCGTAAAGGGCGGTGCGTTCGGTCATGGCAGGCTTCTAGAGCAATTCCAGGAAAAGTGTGAGCGGTTTTCCGTCTGGAATTGCGCAAACGAGAAAGATAGAGCGGTTCGCCGTTTTCGGCGAAACGCTTTAGCGACCCTCTCAAACAAAGGCAAATCCGACAGTTCCCGCCATGAACCTTTTCACCCCGATGAACGACAGATGAATGCGAGGATCACGAACGTTTCACGCAGCGTTCACTAGGTTGCCGCTTCAATGGACGAAACAAAATCTCCATCTCATCGTTGTAAGCCCAGGAGAACACGCAAATGCTGATCTACATGCTTGCCACAGCAATGACCATCGTGATGCTCATCGCGACCGCCTTCGGGTTGCATCAGGAAGCAGCGCGGGTGCGCGTCAAGGCCAACACCAAGCGCCTCGATGGTTTCGCCTACCGCAACAACGTCTACCGTCGCCACTGATATCCCCGTCATGATCGAACCGGCCCAACGGTCCAACGGGCCGGTTGAGCCGGACGAAATCTATTCGCTCCCGCCCGTATCGTCCGCACCAGCCTCGCTCGAAGCCACGTCTTCCGCCTCTTCGTCCGACTGCGGCTCCGAAATCCGCTCCACCGACACGACCTTCTCGCCTTCGGCCGTATTGAAGATCGTCACGCCCTTGGTGGCGCGGCTGGCAAAGCGTATGCCGTTGACCGGCACCCGGATCACCGTGCCGCCGTCCGAAACCAGCATGATCTGATCGTCATTGCCGACCGGGAAGGTCGCGACTAGGCGGCCGATCTCGGCCGTCTTGGAAACGTCGGTGGCGCGAATGCCCTTGCCGCCGCGCCCCGTCAGGCGGAAGTCGTAGGACGACGAGCGCTTGCCGTAGCCGTATTC
>NZ_RZSB01000771.1:0-2802 GCF_004023285.1 Mesorhizobium sp. M2A.F.Ca.ET.067.02.1.1 | reverse complement strand
TACAGATCCTGTGTTGCCGTGGCACTCGCCGAGCGCCGCGCCGTTTCCGCAAGCTGTGACTGGCATGTTGCGTGCCGGTTCTGTAGTTGTGGCTGCCCCGATGCAAACCGAGGACCCGTAATGGCGAACCTAGAGATCGACCACGCGTTCACCGCCCGCTCCAAGACGGGCGCGTCGTTCGAGCCGACCTATGCCGGCGCGCTGTCGTTCATGCGGCGCAAATATACGAAGGACGTGAAGGGCGCGGACGCCGTCGTATGGGGCATTCCTTTCGATGCCGCTGTCACCAACCGGCCGGGCGCCCGCTTTGGGCCGCAAGCGATCCGCCGCGCCTCGGCGATCCTCGACAACGATCCGCAATACCCGTTCTCGCGCGATCTCTTCGAGCATCTTTCGGTGGTCGACTACGGCGATTGCCTGCTGGACAGCGGCAATCACCAGAAAACGCCGGGCACGATCGAGCGCGAGGCGGCCAAGATCCTGAAATCAGGCGCGTTCCTTTTGACGCTCGGCGGCGACCATTTCGTCACCTGGCCGCTGCTCAAGGCGCATGCCGCGATCCACGGGCCGCTGGCGATGGTGCAGTTCGACGCGCATCAGGACACCTGGCCGGATGACGGCAAGCGCATTGACCACGGCTCCTTCGTCGCCCGCGCGGTGAATGAAGGCATCATCGACCCCGACCGCTCGATCCAGGTCGGCATCCGCACCCATGCGCCGGATACGTTCGGCATAAAAATCCTCTACGGTCATGAGGTCGAGGAAATGCGCGCCTCCGATATCGCCTATGCGATCGTCGACCGCACCGGCGGCAAGAAGACCTATCTCACTTTCGACATCGATTGCCTCGATCCGGCCTTCGCGCCCGGCACTGGGACGCCGGTGGCAGGTGGCCCGTCATCGGCCAAGATGCTGTCGACGCTGCGCCAACTCGGCCAGGTCGATGTCGTCGGCGCCGACATAGTCGAGGTTGCGCCGGCCTATGATCATGCCGATATAACGGCGATCGCCGGATCGATCATCGCCATGCACTATCTCGGCCTGTTGGCGGAACGAAAGGCACGGGCGGAAGAGTTGAACAACGGCAATCATGCCGCGCTAAATCATGCTCACGGCATATGATATTGGAATCGCAGGGAATTTGGTAAGCAATGAAACCGAAAATCTTCATTGACGGCGAACACGGAACGACGGGCCTGCAGATCAGGGCGCTGCTCGCCGACCGCGGCGACCTGGAGATCATCTCCATCCCGACCGAGCGCCGCAAGGAGACCGCCGCCCGCGCCGAATTCCTCAACGCGGCCGATGTCGCGATCCTTTGCCTGCCGGATGCGGCGGCGAAGGAAAGCGTGTCGCTGATCACCAACGACACGACCAAGGTGATCGACGCCTCGACGGCGCATCGCGTGGCCGATGGCTGGGAATACGGCTTTGCCGAAATGGACAAGGACCAGGCGAAGAAGATCGCCAGCGCAAAGCGTATCGCCAATCCGGGCTGCTGGCCGCAAGGGCCGATCGCGACGCTGCGGCCGCTGGTCTCCGCCGGCCTGTTGCCGGCCGATTTCCCGGTCACCGTCAACGGCATCTCCGGTTATTCCGGCGGCGGCCGGCCGATGATCGAGGACTATATCGGCAAGGGCGAGGACGCGCCCGAGTTCCTGCCCTACGGGCTGACGCTGCAGCACAAGCATGTGCCGGAACTGCGCACCTATGCGAAGCTGTCGCACGACCCGATAATGCAGCCGGCGGTGGGCAATTTCGCGCAGGGCATGATCACGATGGTGCCGCTGCAGCTCGGCGGTCTCGACCGCGTGCCGACCGGCGCCGAACTCCACGCGGCGATCGCCGACCATTATGCGTCGATCGACGGCGGCGTGGTCGAGGTCGCGCCCTACACTCATATGGAGCGGATCCCGGAGATCGATCCGGAGATCTATAACGGCACCAACCGGATGAAGGTCTATGTGTTCGCCAATGACGAGCGGGCGCAGGCGCTGCTGATGGCCGTCTACGACAATCTCGGCAAGGGCGCTTCGGGCGCCGCGGTGCAGAATCTCGATCTGATGCTCGGCATCAAGCATTGAGCGGCAGTGCAGGCGTTTCCCGAGCGCTGGAAAGTCAGCGCTCCGAACTCATTGCCGAGACGTTTTCCAGCCGGATCTGGAAGGTCGCACAGGACGACGGCTCGGTTGCCGTCGTCAAGGACCTGAAACCCTTCGACGACGTCGCGGACGAGCTGCGCGGCGAGCATTACCTGCTTGGCGGCGCGGCGAAGGCGCGGTGCGGCTGCTCGGCCGTGACGGCAATGGCATGCTGCTCGAATATGCCGGCGACAGGCTGCTCTCGCAGCATCTCGCCGAGCATGGCGACGACGCGGCCACCGCGATCGCGACCGATGTGATGGCAAGGTTGCTGTCGCCGTCCAAGCACACGCCTCCGCCCCACCTACAGCCGTTGCGGGAGCGGTATGTCGCGCTATTTCGGGTGGCCAGGGCCGACCGGGCTGCCGGACGAGCCAGCCTCTATGTCCACGCCGCAGACATCGCCGAGCGGTTGCTTGCCGATCCGTACGAGATCAGGCCGCTGCATGGCGACCTGCATCACGACAACATCCTCTTCGGCCCGCGCGGCTGGCTTGCGATCGACCCCAAGGGGGTCATCGGCGACCCCGGCTTCGATGCGGCCAACATGTTCTACAATCCGCTCGACCGCGATGATCTCTGCCTCGATCCGCGCCGGATCGCGCATATGGCCGACATGTTCGGCAAAACGCTCGGGCAGTCGCCGCACGCCATCCTCGAC
>NZ_RZSB01000770.1:0-2805 GCF_004023285.1 Mesorhizobium sp. M2A.F.Ca.ET.067.02.1.1 | reverse complement strand
CCTATGGGCTGCATCCGATCGGCGCCGACGTGCTGGTCAGCGAAAGCTGGCGTCACCAGCTTGTTCGCTTCGACGGATCGAACGGCAACCGCTCGACGGTGCTGACGCATCTGCCCGGCTATCCCGCGCGGCTTTCGCCGGCCGGCGATGGTGGCGCCTGGCTGACCCTGTTTGCGCCACGCAACCGGCTGATCGAATTCGTGCTGCAGGAAACGCATTATCGCCAGGACATGATCGATCAGGTGCCGCCGGCCTACTGGATCGCTCCCGCGCTCGCCTCCAGCCGCAGCTTCCTCGAGCCGCTGCAATGCGGCGGCATCCGCACCATGGGCATCCACAAGCCGTGGTCGCCCAGCCGCTCTTACGGGCTCGTCGTGAAGCTGGACCCGGCCCTGCAGCCGCAATTCAGCCTGCACAGCCGCGCCAATGGCACGCGCCACGGCGTCTGCAGCGTGGCCGAACGGGATGGCCGCCTGTACGTCGCCGCGAAAGGCGGCGATTGTGTGCTGGCGCTCGATACGGGAGGTTTCTGATGGAACCGATCGTCCGACTGGAAAACGTCACCAAGACCTATCGCGGCGTGCCGGCGGTGAAGAATGTCAGCTTCGATCTGAGGAAGGGCGAGATCCACGCGCTGCTCGGCGAGAACGGCGCCGGCAAGTCGACGCTGACCAAGATCATCGCCGGCGTCGTCGACGCCACGTCGGGCAAGATGTTCCACAAGGGCGTCGAGACGGCGTATGCCTCGCCACACGCCGCACTGGAAGCCGGCATCGCCATGGTGTTCCAGGAGACCAGCCTGGTGCCGTCGATGACGGTGGCGCAGAACCTCTATCTCGGTACCGAGAAATTCCTCAACCGGCTGCGCGGCACCTATATCTCGGCGCAGCAATTCCTGCAGTCGCTGAATTTTCCGGTCGACCCCAATGCCATGGTGGCGACGCTTGGCGCTGCCAAGCGTCAGATGGTCGAGATCGCGCGCGCCGTCCACCACAATGCCGAGATCATCATATTCGACGAGCCCACGGCGACGCTGACGCCCGAGGAGAAGCGCCATTTCTTCGCGCTGATCCGGAGGCTGAAGGCGCGCGGTGTCTCTATCGTCTTCATCAGCCACGCGCTGGAAGAAGCTCTGATGATCGCCGACCGCATCACCATTTTGCGCGACGGCGAACTGGTGATCACCGACGACACCTCCGCCTTCGACCGCGACAGGATCGTCGCCGCTATGGTCGGGCGCTCGCTGACGGGCCAGATCTACCGCCAGCGCGACGAGACGAAATTGCGCAAGGCCGGCAAGAAGGTGCTCTCGGTGCAGGACATCTCGATGAGCAACATCGTGCGCAACAATTCCTTCTCGATCTTCGAGGGCCAGATCACCGGCGTGTTCGGGCTGATCGGCTCCGGCCGCACCGAGACTTTCAAGATCGTCTCAGGCATCTACAAGCGCGACTTTTTGCGCGGTGGCGCGATTGAATTGGACGACAGACCGGTACGCTACCTCGTGCCGAGCGAGGCGGTGGCCGACGGCATCGTCTATGTCACCGAGGACCGCAAGAGCGAAGGCATCTTCGAGACGATGGGCATTGCGGAGAACCTGTTCGGCGGCCTGCTCGCCGCCGGCCGCGAAAAGGCCTGGGTGATCAACCAGCAGGAGATGCGCCAGCTCTCGGCCGAATGGACCAAGACGCTCAACATCAAGGCGATCAACGACAATGCGCGCGTGGTCGAGCTCTCCGGCGGCAACCAGCAGAAAGTGGTGATCGGCAAGGGGCTGGTGCAGCAGCCGCGCATCGTCATCTTCGACGAGCCGACGCGCGGCGTCGACGTCGGCGCCATCGCAGAGATCCACCAGATCATCAACCGGCTGGCCGACAAAGGTCTCGCCGTCGTCGTCATCTCGTCCTACCTGCCGGAGATTATAAACCTGTCGGACCGCATCCTTGTCTGCCGCCAGGGCCGCATCGTGGAGGAGTTCTCTCCGGCGGAGGCTACGGAGGAGAAGATTATGTATGCGGCGGTGCACTAGGGTGTGCCGATATTCAGGTGAGGTCGGCCGCAAATGGCGAGCTCCTCCGCTTCCGGTGCTCACGTACGAAAGTACGCTCCGCTCCGGTTCTCGGAGCCCACCATTTTCGACTCGGCCTGACCTGAATCTCGACACACCCCACCGGTGCCGCCTGCCACGCCGAAAGGCGCAAGTGCCAATCAAGTGAATGGACTATCGGAGGCTATTAAGCATCCGGATTCAATCCCAGCATCTAAAACTGAAAGGAAAACGCTCATGGCCACCACAAAGCTTTTTACCGACGCCGAGGTCGAAAAGATCCCGGCGGTGAAGGCCGTGTTCGACGATATCCGGGCGACGCGGAAATCCGATTTCGTCAACAATTTCTGGCGCGGGCTGGCCAATGATCCGGCGTCGCTGAAGCGGGTGTGGGAGCAGCTCAAGGCGGTGATGGTCGCCGACAGCGCCATCGATCCGCTGACCAAGGAAATGATCTATATCGCCGTCTCGACTGCGAACGGTTGCTCCTACTGCATCCATTCGCACACCGCCGCAGCGCGCGCCAAGGGCATGACCGACGCGCAGCATGGCGAGTTGGTGTCGATCATCGGGCTCGCCGGGCAGACGAACCATCTGGTGACGGCCATGCAGATACCGGTCGACCCGCAATTCGAGGTGAGGTGAGGCGCAGGATTTTCCTTCTCCCCTTGTGGGAGAAGGTGGCCGAGCGAAGCTCGGACGGATGAGGGGTGTTCCAGGGAACACCAGCGCCTCACTCCGCTGGAACACCCCTCATC
>NZ_RZSB01000076.1:0-13230 GCF_004023285.1 Mesorhizobium sp. M2A.F.Ca.ET.067.02.1.1 | reverse complement strand
GGTGATGCCGGCTTCCGGGCCGGTGAGCAGCCGCTCCTCGCCGATCAGCGCATTGATCAGCGTCGACTTGCCGGCATTCGGGCGGCCGACGACTGCGATGCGCAGCGGCTTGGTGTCGTCATAGGCGGGCTCGGCATCCGGGTCGGCGATGTCCTCGCCGATCAACACCTCGCTGGCGGCGATCTCGTCGCTGTCGTCTTCCTCCTCGCCGAGCGCGCGCTCTTCGCCCAAGGCTTCGACCACCGCATCGCGCAGGTCGGGCATGCCCTGGCCGTGCTCGGCCGAGACCGGGATCGGCTCGCCGAGGCCGAGCTCCCAGGCCTCCAGCAGTCCTCCTTGAGCGCCGCGCGCCTCGGCCTTGTTGGCGACAAGAACCACCGGCTTGCCGGATTTGCGCACGACGTCGGCGAAGGTGCGGTCGTCCGGCATCAGGCCGGATTTGGCATCGACGGTGAAGAAGATGAGGTCGGCCTCGCGAATGGCGATCTCGGTCTGCTGGCGCATGCGGCCGGGCAGCGTCGAAGCGGCCGCATCCTCGAAACCGGCGGTGTCGATGACATCGAAATAAAGATCGTAGAGTTTCGCCGCATGGACGCGGCGGTCGCGCGTGACGCCCGGCGTGTCGTCGACAAGCGCCAGCTTCTTTCCGACCAGCCGATTGAAAAGAGTCGATTTGCCGACGTTAGGCCGGCCGATGATGGCGACTTTGAACGACATCCAGTCTACCGTTTATTTTGCATGTCGTTTGCCCCAAAACCGCTGCGCACTTTTGGGCGACATGCAATCACGACGCGTTGCCCGACCCGCGGATCAGCTCGGACATCAGCTGCGCCCGCTGGCGCACATTGCGCGGGGCAGCCTCGTCCGAAGAGATCTGGTCGAACAGTTTGAGCGCATCGGCCGACTTGCCGTCCTTCCAGGCGGCAAGGCCAAGCGCCTCGCGCGCCGAATGGCGCAGCGGATTGGTGTCGGCGGTGAGCGCCTCGACGCGGCTGGAGACATCGGCGAAGGAGCCGTAGTCGACGAGCAGCAGAGCTGCTCTCAGCCGCGCGATGTCGCGGATGCCGGCGGGGATGGCGTTGTCGGCGGCGACGTCATCGAAATCCTTGACCGCGCCGTCGACGTCGCCCTTGTCGGCCTTGACGGTCGCGGCGCGCATACGGGCGAGCAGCGGATAGGCGCCGTAGCCGTCCTTCTCCAGCTGGTCGAGAGCGGCGATCGCCTCGTCGTTCTTGCCGTCATTGGCGAGCTTGAGGGCCGCCGAGAAGGCGTCGCCCGAGCGGTTGGCGCGGCTCTCGTCCCAGTAGCGGTAGCCGACGACGGCGGCAGTGCCCAGCACGATCAGGATGGCAATGCCCAGAATGGCCGGGCCAAAACGATCCCACAGCGCCTGCGCCTGCTCGCGACGAATCTCTTCGTTGACTTCGCGGATAAAACTGTCGTCCGACATCCTTAAAAAACCATTATTGCCCCAAAGGGGGCGCTTCTTGAGCCCGCGTTTTAGCGAAAATTTGTCGGCATGGAAGGGGGCGGGCCGGAAAATCGGCTGAGAACGCCAGATGCCGCACGGGGCTTGCCGGATCGCATCGACGCCACATTTGCGCGATAGCCGGCTTCCGATCGGCCGGAAGGGTCCTGCCAGAAGGTTGCCAATGCTTTGTTCATACCGCGTCCTTGCATACAGTCTTGCTTCGCTCGCCTCAGCCAATGCCGCCTTCGCCGATCCGCCGAAACCGCCAGCCGTTTCGCCGGCCAGGCCCAAGCAGGTCGTGCTGATTTCTTTCGATGCCGCCCGCGAGATCTCGCAATGGCAGCGAAGCCGGGTGCTGGCAAAGCGCACCGGCGCGCGTTTCACCTATTTCCTGTCCTGCGTCTTCCTGCTCTCGCCGGACACGCGACAACAATATGCCGGCCCCGGCAAGGCCGCCGGCAAATCCAATGTCGGCTTCGGCGCCTCGAAACAGGACGTCGCGGATCGGCTTGAGCAGGTCAGGCTGGCGGCGGCCGAAGGCCATGACATCGGCAGCCACGCCTGCGGCCATTTCGACGGCAAGGACTGGAGCAAGGCAGACTGGCTGGCCGAATTCGCCTCCGTCCGGCGCATCTTCGAGAATGCCTATGCGATCAACGGCATCCCCGAACCGGCCGACTGGCGTGATTTCGCCCGTCATGCCGTGACCGGTTTCCGCGCGCCATATCTTTCGACCGACAAGGCGCTTTACGAAGCGCTGCCCGAGGCGGGTTTCCAATATGACGCGAGTGGCGTCTCGAAAGGCCCTGAACTGCCGCCGAGCCGCGACGGCACAATCCGTTTTGCCCTGCCCCTCGTTCCGGAGGGGCCGAAGGCGAAGCCGGTGGTCGCCATGGACTACAATCTCTATGTCCGCCATTCAGACGGCGCCGAGAAACCGGCGATGGCGGGCGAATTCACCGAGCGCGCCTATCAGGCCTTCCGCGCCGCCTTCGAGGCTGAGTACAACGGCAAGCGCCTGCCGCTGGAAATCGGCTTCCATTTCACGCTGATGAACAACGGCGCCTATTGGGACGCGTTGGAGCGGTTCTCCGAGGAGGTCTGCGTGAAAGCCGATGTCGAGTGCATCAGTTTTCGCGATTATGTCGCACGCCAGCGCGCCGGACGCGCGCAGGCGAGTGTGGGCGGCTGACTGGACCCAGCCGCGCCCTAACGCGCGGCGCGATCTTTCAGATTCGCTCCATGCGCTTTAGGTTTGATCTTACGCATGTCTCGATCCCGAAACCGGTTCCCACTTTCGGGAGGCTGCTTTAACTTACCGGCTGATCTTCGGGACGCATGCCAGCCTGCTCGCGTTCCAGATAATGCTGATCGATAACCGGCAGTTGTTCGCCTTGCAGCGTCGCCTCGAAGGCACGCAAACGTTTGTGCACAGACTGCAGCTCGACAATCGTCGACCAAGAATTCAACAGGAACTGCAGCGAGTTCGTCACCTTGCCGAACGCGTTCGAGATCTGATTCAGCGCGCCAAACGTGATCTTGTGCGCGACCAGCGAAGGCCCGAGGATCAGCAGCGAGAAGATGTTGTCGGCCTGCAGGTAGGTGTAACGAACTACGTTGAAATAGATGTAGTGGAAATAGAGCTTGAAATAATTGCGGCGGACGTTGTTGAACAATTGCGTCGTCGTCGCCGGCTGAGCCCGGTCGGGATGATCTTCGCCGTAGACAAGCTCCTTGCGATAAGCTGCCTCGACACGCTGGTTTCGAAACTGCAGGCCCGGGAGCTTAAGACCCGCCACCATGACGGAGATCGTTCCGAATAGACACCAGCCCAATGCCGCAACGACCAGTGGTTGAGGGACCGCGCCGATGATCGGCAATTCGGTGATGTGAGCCTGTAGCTGAATCAAGACCGGCAGAAAGGCGATCAGGGTCATGATCGACTGAACGAAGGTCGAGCCGAGATCTTCCATGATCTGCGAGAAACGCATCGTGTCTTCCTGGATACGCTGCGAGGCGCCCTCGATGTGGCGCAGCCGGCCCCAATTGGCCATGAAGTAATCGTTCATCGCGGTGCGCCAACGGAAGATCCAGTGGCTAACGATGAAGGCGTTGACCACCTGCACATTCATGCCGACCAGCGCCAGCCAGGAGAAATCGGCCAGCCCTTTGTAGAATTCTATGTTGGTCGAGGGAGTCGTTCCCGACATCAAGCCTTGGACGTAGTCGAAGAAGGGGCCATACCAATTATTGACCGCAACCGAGATCTGAACGTTAAAGTAGATGAAGAACAGGATGACGGCGGTCATCAGGATCGACCAGTTCTGCCACGGGTGCGGGGCGTACCAGCTCCAGAAGGCGTAGAAGACCGCCACGCAGGCCACAAAGTAGATATAGAACCACAGGAACGGCTTCGACCACAGCACCGCGATGCCGATAATGGGCGGCGTGCCGGCCGCTGCCGGCGGCAAGCCGAAGACGGCGCCCAGTTGCTCACCACCGAAGAACCAGAACAGGATCGCCGCAAGGCTCCAGAGGGCGGCCGAGGTGAAGAAGAGCTTCGGCTGCGGGAAGAAAGATACGAACACTGTGGCGGGTTTCCTCGGTCTGACCGCAAATCAGCGGCGTTGCTGTTCGGCGGGCATAAGGTCACACATTAGGGGGAAAGAAAATGCCCTGCCCGATGCCCGGCATCGAACAAGGCCGCAAATCATGGCGATTTTGGCGCGGCCGACCAGGCAATGACGCCGGAGAGCAACAGGGCAACCGCCGCCATGATAGAGGCAAGGGTATAATTGCCCGACGCCTGGGCGAGCAGACCGGCGGCGACCGGGCCGACGATCTGGCCAAGGCCGAAGGCCGCCGTCATCACTGCGAAGACGCGGCGTGGCGCCCGCGGCGCGAGCTGTCTGCCCATCTGTATCCCCAGCGCCGTGATGGCGATGAAGGTGCCGCCGAGCAGGACACCGGCGATCAGCGGCCCGGCGGCACCTTTGACGACCACGCTGGCGGTGACGCCGACCACCTCGATCAGGCAGATCGCAGCGTAAGCGGCGTAGATCCCGATGCGGGCGGCGAGCTTGTGCCAGAACCAGGTCGAGGGAAAGCCGGCAAGCCCGGCGACCATCCAGACGGTAGCCTCGAACACGCGGCCGCCGCCGCGCTGGCGAACGATGGCGACCAGGAAGGTGGCCGTCACCACATAGCCGAAGCCGAACAGCCCGTAGGCGACGATCATCTTCGCCAGCGACCGGTCTTTCGGCAGCGCCGGCTCACGCCCGTCAACGCCATTGGCCGGCGTGGCCGAGCCCGCAAGCAGCATGACGATCAGCAAGCCAACCGCCGAAAGCGCTCCGGACCAGAGCCAGCCCGCGGCCCAATCCGCGTGTTCGGAGACGAGGATCGCGAGCAGTGCGGAGGAGACGGCAATGCCGAGGCCGACACCGCCGAAATGCAGCGCCTGCAGATCGCCGCGTCCGGCTTCCGCCAGATGGCTGAAGACGATCGAGGCCATGAACACCATGACGAAGGCGCTGGCGAGGCCGGCGAGGAAGCGGAGAAGCAGGAAAGCGGCCATCGTCTCGTTGAGACCCATGAGCCCTGCGAGCACGGCACTGGCGGCCAGGCCGGCGAACATCAGCAGGCGCTCCTGGCCATGCGCCCAGCCGCCGGCCGCGGCCAAAGCGCCGATGAGATAGCCGAGATAGTTGGCGGCCGCGATCCAGCCGGCATCGGCCGGGGTCAGGTGCAGTCCCTCCATCATGCCCGGCAGGATCGGCGTGTAGACGAAGCGACCGATGCCCTGGGCGACGGCAAGCGCGACCATGCCGGCAAAGGCAAGACGCACGGGAGATGGCGAGGCGTTCATTGCGGCGCACAATAAGAATGTGCGCTCGCGAAACAATGCGCTTGCGTTGGGCCAGCGCGGGGACGCGCCCCAGGCGTAGACGTCCCCTCACCCAGCCTCCGCTTCGCTCGGGTGACCTCTCCCCGCTGGGGAGAGGAGATTGTCGACGCCGGCGCCAACTTCTTCTCCCCACCGGGGAGAAGGTGGCCGCGAAGCGGCCGGATGAGGGGGAGCGCCGCCGAAAGGCCAATAACTAGCGACAGCCCGCCCCTGCCGTCTCGTAGGCCGTCCGGCGGGCCGTCAGCCGGAACGGCATGTCGCCGAGTTCGCGCTCCGACATCGTGTCGAGCACCGGATGCGACAGCGGATCGGTGATCCAGCGGGCGATCTCGCCATCGTCGCGCGACCTCGCCTCGGTCCCGGCAAACCCTTTCAGCAAGGATAAAATCTTCATCGGACTACTCGTGGCTCAAGGCTATTCGTGTTAAATTCTGCGCTTTCCCGTCGGGATTCAATTGAGATTTCGATCGACGCCATTTAGAAAAACTGAATGGCTATGCTCAACCGCGTCCATCTCAACGGCCTGCGCGCCGTGGAAACCGTCGCCCGGCTGGGATCGCTGGCGGCAGCCGCCGCCGAGCTGAACGTCTCGGTCAGCGCCGTCAGCCAGCAGGTCAAGCGCACGGAAAAGCAGCTGGGACAGGCGCTGTTCGAACGCACGCCTGGCGGGCTGGTGCCGACCGAATTCGGCGCCGCCTTCACGGCGCGGCTCAGCACCGGCTTCCGCGAGCTCGCGCAAGCGGTGGCGCTGGCCGACGAGGCCAATGAATGCACGCTGGTCGTCTCGGTGGCGCCGGCCTTCGCCTCGAAATGGCTGCTGCCCCGGCTGTCGCGGCATTTCGCGCGGCATCCGAACGTGCTTTTGCGCATCGACGCCTCGGCCA
Organism: Mesorhizobium sp. M2A.F.Ca.ET.067.02.1.1; assembly: GCF_004023285.1. Classification (NCBI taxonomy): domain Bacteria; kingdom Pseudomonadati; phylum Pseudomonadota; class Alphaproteobacteria; order Hyphomicrobiales; family Phyllobacteriaceae; genus Mesorhizobium; species Mesorhizobium sp. M2A.F.Ca.ET.067.02.1.1. Next base: position 6,968 of record NZ_RZSB01000076.1, on the reverse strand, counting down.
AGGTCGCCGATCTCGACCGCTCCGACATCGATATCGCCATCCGGCTCGGTGACGGCAAATGGCCAGGCGACCGCGCCGAGCTTCTGCTTGCGCAGGAGGTGTTTCCGGTCTGCGCGCCCTCGATCGCGGCCAGGCTGCACTCGATCGGCGATCTGGCGCAGACCTGCGCCATCACCGACGAGCGGGCGATGTTCAGCTGGGACAGCTGGTTCGAGGCCGCCGGCGTCGAGCCGGTCACCTTCCAGAAGGGCGCGCGCTTCACCGATCCGATGCTTTGCCTGGAATCGGCGATCGCCGGTCACGGCGTGATGCTTGCCTGGCAGTTGCTGACCGCCGACGCGCTGGCCGACGGCCGACTGGTCGCGCCCTTCGGGATCAGGGCCGAGAGCGGGCTCGGCTACTGGCTGGTGACCTCGGCCACCAAGAGTGAAAGCCGCAAGGTGCGCGATTTCAAGGCCTGGATCCGCGAGGAGATCGAGGTGACGGTGGCGCAGTTTCGCGCGCTGGACAGCGTCGCATAATCGCTGCGCACTTTGAGACAACGCGGTCCGCCATGCTTGAGAGCAGGCCCAGTCGATCGCGGTGGAAAGGTCAATCGCAGCGGTCTATGTAAGGATAGAACCCCAACACAACGGCAGGCAGGATCATGACCACACATTCGCGCGGCGTTTCGGCAAGCATCGACCCGGTGAAGCTCGACAGGCTGGCCGAAGTCGCCATCAAGGTCGGGCTGCAGCTGCAGCCCGGTCAGGATCTGGTGCTGACTTCGTCGATCGCGGCGCTGCCGCTGACGCGACGCATTGTCGAGCATGCCTACAAGGCTGGCGCCGGACTGGTGACGCCGATCTTCAACGATGACGAGATCACGCTGGCGCGCTTCCGCTACGGCGCCGATGCCGGGTTCGACCGCGCCGCCGGCTGGCTCTATGAGGGCATGGCGAAGGCCTTCTCGAACAATGCCGCGCGGCTCGCGGTACGCGGCGAGGACCCGTCGCTGCTTTCTTCGCAGGATCCGGCCAAGGTCGCGCGCGCCAACAAGGCGAACTCGATGGCCTACCAGCCGGCGCTGGAGAAGATCACCGGCTTCGACATCAACTGGAACATCGTCGCCTATCCCGATCTCGCCTGGGCTCGCCAAGTGTTTCCGGGCGAGCCGGACGACGTCGCGGTGGTGAAGCTCGCCGACGCCATCTTCTCCGCCTCGCGGGTCGATGTCGAGGATCCGATCGGCAACTGGAAGGCGCATAACGCCGCGCTGGCCGAGCGCACGAAATGGCTGAACGAGCACAATTTCCATTCCCTGCATTTCACCGGGCCGGGCACGGATCTCACCGTCGGGCTGGCGGATGGCCATGAATGGATGGGCGGCGCCTCGACGGCGAAGAACGGCGTCACCTGCAATCCCAATATCCCGACCGAGGAGGTCTTCACCACGCCGCATGCCAGGCGCGTCGAGGGTCATGTCTCCTCGACCAAGCCGCTCTCCTACCAGGGCACGCTGATCGACGAGATCTCGGTGCGCTTCGAGGGCGGGCGGATCGTCGAGGCCAAGGCCTCTAAGGGCGAGGACGTGCTGAAGAAGGTGCTCGACACCGACGAGGGCGCGCGCCGCTTGGGCGAGGTAGCGCTGGTGCCGCATTCCTCGCCAATCTCGAAGAGCGGACTTCTGTTCTTCAACACGCTGTTCGACGAGAACGCCGCCTGCCACATCGCGCTCGGACAGTGCTATTCGAAATGCTTCGTCAACGGCGCCTCGCTCAGCCAGGACGAGATCGCCGCGCGCGGCGGCAACAAGAGCTTCATCCACATCGACTGGATGATCGGCTCCGACAAGATCGACATCGACGGGGTGGCCAAGGACGGCAACCGCGTGCCGGTGATGCGCAAGGGCGAGTGGGCATAACAGGTATCGCCTGCGGAGGTGTGATGGCCTTCGACGTCGCGGTGAAGCGCATTTACGAGGCGCCCGAGAAAGCGGACGGCCGGCGGGTGCTGGTCGACCGCATCTGGCCGCGCGGCATCGCCAAGAAAGACGCCGCGCTAACGCTCTGGCTGAAGGAGATCGCGCCGAGCGACGAGCTGCGCAAATGGTTCGGGCACGAGCCGGAGCGCTGGGCGGAGTTCCAGAAGCGGTATCGGGCGGAGCTCGACGCGAATGGCGAGGCGGTGGCGCAACTGCGTGGTCTGTTGCGCGGGGGCAAGGTGACGCTGCTCTATGGCGCGCATGACGAGGCGCACAACAACGCGGTGGCGCTGGCGGGGTATTTGGAAGCCCAAGCTAATTGTTGAGAGGTCGAGTTCCTTCGCCCCCCTCTCTGTCCTGCCGGACATCTCCCCCTCAAGGGGGAGATTGGCAGCTTTGGCGACGGCGCTCGTCCTGCAACGTCTGCGATTGGCAGCTTTGGCGAGGCGCTTGTCTTGCAACGCCTGCGATTAGCGAAAGCCGGCGTGACGGCTAATCTCCCCCCCCCCTTGAGGGGGAGATGTCCGGCAGGACAGAGAGGGGGGCGAAGGAACGCTGCCTAAGTAGTCGAGCCTACTTTCCGCCGACCGCCTCCTCATAAGCATCCGGCTTGAACCCCACCAAAATCCGTTCCCCCACCTCGAGCACCGGCCGCTTGATCATCGTCGGCTTGGCGAGCATCAGCTTCTTTGCCTTCTTCTCGTCCAGCCCGGCCTTGTCCTTCTCCGGCAGCTCGCGAAACGTGGTGCTGCCCATGTTGAGCAGCTTTTCCCAGCCGACTTTGCCGACCCAGCCGTTCAGTCTGTCAGCCTCGATCCCCTCTGCCCGGTAGTCGTGGAAACGATAGGGCACGCCATGGCTTTCCAGCCAGACGCGCGCCTTTCTGATCGTGTCGCAGGTGGTGATGCCATACATGGTGATGGTCAAGGCGGGCCTCTGTCGGATGGAGGTTTCGAATCCGACAAAACCCTAGGCCGGCCCTGCAAGCTTTGCCAGCGCTTTGCGGTGGCCCGCATTTTGATGGTTTCGGCCACTGGGACAAAACGGCCGACCAACTTGCGTAGACGATTTGAAGCTTGCCTGGGCAGCGGCCGGAGCCCGGCCGCCGCGTGCAATATCCGGCCTCAGTAGTAGAACCGCTCTTCGCTGATCTTGCCGTTCTTGACCGTGTAGAGGCCGACCTCATCCATCTTGACGCGTTCGCCTGTGGATTTGGGCGTCACGTCGAAGCTGAAGCGCAAGGCGAACTGGTCGCCATTGACATAGGGACCCTCGACCGAACCGCCGTGAACCTCGTGATTGGCTTCCCACCATTCACTCTTCTGCTTGACGGCTTCCTTGCCGTTGCAGACGGCCATCGGCCCTTCCATGGCTTCGTAGCTGACGATGTCGTCGGCATTGTATTTCGCGGCGGCGCTGTGGCTGTCGCCCTGTTTGAGGAGCTCGGTGAAATCCTTGGCAATTTCCGCAGTGGTCATGATTTCCTCCCGGGTTTGGACCAGACATCAAGTAGGAACCGATCGTTCGCCTGCCAGCGGTGCGTCGCTCGGCAGGTGACAATTCGTGTCAGGATCACGATGCCGTGCCAAGAGGTCAACGATTCAGCGTTGGAGAGTTCGAGATGCAGGCATGTTCGACGGACCAGTAGAGGTCCGTCGGCCATTTTTTGTTTCTGGATTACGAGCGATCGCTGGGGCATCCTATGGCATGTGCAACCTCTACAACATCACCACAAGCCAGGACGCCATCCGCGAGTGGACCCGCGCCATGCGGGACATCATGGGCAACCTTGAGCCCTCGCTGGACGTCTATCCCAACATGCCCGGCGCAGTGGTTCGCAATGCCCCCGATGGCCAGCGTGAGCTTGCCAAGCTGCTCTGGGGCATGCCAACGCCGGCAGAGCGGGTGAAGGGCAAGGCGGACTACGGGACCACCAACATCCGCAATCCGCAGTACGCCCATTGGCAGCAATACGTTGGCGTGGAGAACCGCTGTGTGGTGCCCGTTACAAGCTTCGCGGAGCCCAGCCCCACGCCCAACGACAAGGACCCTGAGACGGGCATACAGCGGAACTACTGGTTTGCGCGAAGCGGGGACCGTCCGCTGTTTTTCTTCGCTGGCATGTGGACGCGCTGGCAGGGGGTCCGCAGGGTCAAGGACGGGGCTGGAGACTTCGAGCTTTACGGCTTCCTTACGACCAAGCCGAACGCCCTCATAGCGCCCATCCACGATAAGGCCATGCCGGTGATCCTGACTACGCGCGAGGAGGTGGACATGTGGCTAACCGCGCCGTGGTCCGAAGCGCGGCACATGCAGCGGACAGCCCCCGACGATGCCTTGGTGATCGTCGAGAAGCCGGCCACACAAATCAAGTTCCCAAATGCCGGGGATGCGGCGGGTGGCCAAATGTCATTACTTTTACCCGGCTCTGACCCGGCGAGGAGATGATCTATCAATCTTTTTCGTCTCGCCAGATCACCCGCCGCACCATACGCACCCCCACAAGGCGCCTCACGCGTATCTTCACGCCCTGGACGGCGCTGGGCAGCAAAATGTCCACGTCGAACTCCCGCCGCTTGCAGCGCTCGCACCGCATGTGCCGCTCGACGTCCCAGAACGGAATGTCCCCCATGAGCTTGAGGAGATCTCCGGGGAGGTAGTGATGGGTGATGTTGCAGTTGATGCACCGGACGCGGATTAACTGCCCGATTTCATGGGCACGGCTTAGCGTCTGAACGACGCGTCGGGATCTGCTGCTCGGCTCCGGCATGCCCTACGAAATAGGAAAGTGTTCCTCGCGGAGTCAATTCAAGCAAAACCCTTTTGTTCTATTTTTGTTCATTGTGGCAGTTAGAGCTATCGGAGTGACGGAGCTTCAGGACCGGCGTTCCTCTAATAACACCCGCGCTCGATCGCCAGCCGCCGCACCAGAGCCAGCACGCTGTCGATGGTGGGCGTCGGCTGGCCGGTCAGGCGGCCGAGTTCCTGCACCGCCGTGACCAGCGCGTCGATCTCCATCGGGCGGCCGCGCTCGAGGTCCTGCAGCATCGAGGTCTTGTGCTCGCCGACATCGCCGGCGCCCTTGATGCGACGGTCGACGGAGACGGGAAAGCGCACGCCGATGCGCTCGCCGATCGCCTGCGCCTCCAGCATCAAGGCGCGGGCGACCGCACGCGTGCCTTCGTCGGCGACGATGGCCGCCAGCGTGCTGCCGGTCAGCGCCGAGATCGGGTTGAAGGAGAGATTGCCCCAGAGCTTCACCCAGATCTCAGAGCGGATGTCCTCGCGCACCGGGGCCTGCAGCCCGGCCTTGACCATTTCGCGCGCCAAGGCGGTGGCCCGCTCGCTCTTCTCGCCCGACGGCTCGCCCAGCGAGAAGCGCGTGCCCTCGACATGGCGGATCAGGCCGGGCGCGTCGACCTCGACGGCCGGATAGACGACGGAGCCGATGACGCGCTCGGGCCTGATGCGCTGCCAGATCTCGCCACCGGGATCGACAGCGCCGAGCCGCGTGCCCTCCAGCGCGCCGCCCGCCTTGTGGAAATACCACCAGGGGACGCCGTTCTGCATGGTGACGACGGCGGTGCCCTTGCCCAGCAACGGTGCTATCCGGTCAAGGGCCGGCGCCAGCGAATGCGCCTTCAGCGCCAGCACGACATAATCCTGCACGCCAAGTTCTTCCGCACGGGAGGCAGCCCTCACCCGCGCGACTGTCTCGTTGCCGTCCTCGATCAGGCGAAGGCCATCGGCCTTGATCGCCTCCAGATGCGCGCCGCGCGCCACGATCGACAGATCGACTTGACCGGCGATCGCGAGCTTCGCGGCAAGATAGCCGCCGATGGCGCCGGCGCCGAAGACAGTGATGCGCATCAGCCGAGCCCGAGCTTTGCCGCGAGGCCGATGCGCTGCAGCTTGCCGGTGGCGCCCTTCGGAATCTCGTCGAGGATCACCACCTTGCGCGGCACCTTGAAATCGGCGAGCCGGGTCGCGGCGAAACCGCGAATGTCGGCCTCGCTGGCGCTCTGGCCCTCGCGCAGCACGACGGCGGACGCCACCTCTTCGCCCAGCTTGTCATGCGGCATGGCGAAGGTGACCACCTGCGCCACCGCCGGATGGTCCATCAGCACGTCGTCGACCTCGAGCGGCGAGATCTTCTCGCCGCCGCGATTGATGATCTCCTTCAGCCGGCCGGTGACGCGCAGGTAGTTGTCCTCGTCGAGCACGCCCTGGTCGCCGGTGTGGAACCAGCCATGGGCGAAGGCGCTGGCATTGGCGTCCGGGTTCTTCTCGTAGCCGGCGGTGACATTCGGGCCGCGAATGACGATCTCGCCGATCTCGCCGGGTTTGAGCAATCGCCCATCCGGCGCCATGACGGCGACTTCCGGTCCGGCCGACGCGCCGACGCTGCCGGGCTTGCGCAGGCCGGGCGGCAAGCGGTTGGACGCCATCTGATGCGCGGCCTCGGTCATGCCGTAGGATTCGATCACCGGGCAGCCGAAGGTCGCTTCGAGTTCGGCCATCACTTGCGCCGGAAGCGAAGCCGACGACGAGCGGATGAAGCGCAGCTTCGCCTCGGCAAGCTGCTCCGGATTGCGCGCGGCGCGCGGCAGGATCGCCTGATGCATGGTGGGCACCGCCGTGTACCAGCTTGGCCTCGCTTCGCTGAGCCACTGGAAGAACCGCAGCGCGTTGAAACCCGGCGTGCAGAAGACACTGCCGCCGGCGGCGAGCGAGGAAAGCACCGCGGCGATCAGGCCATGGATGTGAAACAGCGGCATGATGTTGAGGCAGCGGTCGGCCGGCGTCAGGCCGAGCGTGGCGCCGATATGCGCGGCCGACGCCGCAAGGTTGGCGTGGCTGAGCGGCACGAGTTTCGGGCGCGAGGTGGTGCCGGAGGTGTGGAGCAGAAGCGCAACGTCGCCGTCCTCGGCCGATCCTGAGGAAACCGGTGGCCCGACCGGAGCGCCCTCGATCGTGAAGATACCGGCGGGCGAGCCTTCAGGCA
>NZ_RZSB01000769.1:0-2807 GCF_004023285.1 Mesorhizobium sp. M2A.F.Ca.ET.067.02.1.1 | reverse complement strand
AACCCCGCCGGCTGAAGTCGCGGGCGGGGCAGGAAACGAACGAACCTTATCTATCGTATCGGGCTTATCGTCGCGCAATCGGCCTGCCGCTCCGCACTCGGCGAAAGCGGCGTCGCTTGGTATTGGCGGGCGCGCGGAAGAACATCGCGGCAAGCTGGAGGAGGAACCGGCAAGCGTCAAGGCTCGGCCGGTGCCGGCCAACCCGCTCGCCAATCGTTCGCAAAAATCGATCGTTATAACTCGAATAATTCGTTTGAAAGATTAGTCCGGGAATGGCATTCCGGCACCGAGCGCGCCTGGAGAATTCGATTGTCTTTCCTGCCCACCACCGCGAACGATCTTCCAGATTACCTGAACCCGACAGCCGCCGGGCGTAGGCACCCTGCCCTGGCCGCGATCTCGGCCGGCATCATGCCGGGACTAGTGTTGGTGGCGATGATCACCAGCGTCGCCTATTCGGCGCGCGGCTTCTCCGGCCTGTTCAGCCCGATGATCCTCGCTGTCGTCGTCGGCATGATCTTTTCCAACATGCTCGGCGTGCCCGCACACGCCAAGGCCGGCATTGCGTTTTCACAAAAGCGCCTGTTGCGCTTCGCCATCGTGCTGCTCGGCTTCCAGCTCACGCTCGGCCAGGTGGCGGGCATCGGCCTCGGCGGCGTCGGCATCGTCGCGGCCACGCTCGGCGCCACCTTCCTGTTCACCGTCACGCTTGGACGGCTGATCGGCGTCGACCGGAAGCTCGCGCAACTCATCGCCGCCGGCACCTCGATCTGCGGCGCCTCGGCGATCGTCGCCACCAACATCGTCACCGACGCGCGCGATGAGGACGTCACCTATGCGGTCGCCGCCATCACGCTGTTCGGCACCATCGCCATGCTCGGCTTCCCGCTGCTGGCGCCGGTCTTCGGCCTCGACCAGCACGCTTTCGGCCTGTGGGCGGGCGCCTCGATCCACGAGGTGGCGCAGGTGATCGGCGCCGGCTTCCAGAACGGCACTCTCGCCGGCGAGACCGCGACCGTCGCCAAGCTCACTCGCGTCGCCATGCTGGCGCCGATGGTGATCGCGCTCGGCCTGATGGCGCGCCGCGGCAGCTCCGACGCTTCCGGCGCCAAGCCGCCGATGCCCTGGTTCGTCGCGGCCTTCGTCGCGGTGGTGGCGCTGAACAGCCTGGTCGCGATCCCGGCGCAGATCCATTCGGCGACTGCCTTGGCCACGCAGATCATGCTGACCATGGGCCTCGCCGCCATGGGCCTGCAGGCCGATATTTCGGAGCTGCGTTCGCGCGGCCTGCGGCCGCTGATGCTGGCCTTCTCGGCCTTCCTCTTCATTGCGGGCTTCAGCCTGGTGCTGGTGAGGTTCGTCTGACCTACTGGGAAACCCGGCGGAGCGTTCCGATACCGGCCAGGATGAGGTCCACGCCGGCGAGGAATTGCTCGCGGTCGTCGTGCTCGTGAAACCGCGCGGCAGTGCGAAGCAGGAACGGATAGCCGGCGGGGTCCGACCTCGTCCATCGCTCGACGACGGTCGACAGGAATGCTTCCCGATCGGTGCCAGGCGGCAAAGGACGGGCGTTGGCGGCGTTCTGCGCGTTTTGGCCAGCGGCGCCAAGGATGTAGTGGACCAGCGCGGACGCCGCGTCGAACAGCGCTCGGTCCAGAACACCGAGCGCGTCGAGATGACTGCCGATGCTTTCGAATATCCGCCCCACTGCCGGCTGCCACGGCGCCCGCGAAAGCTGGGCGCCCGCCCAGGGATGCGCGTCGATCGCATCGAACAGCCCCAGCGCAACTGCCCGAATCGCCTCCCGTGGTTCCGCTTCTTGAACCGCCTCGCTCATGACACGGTCGATGACCTCCTCGGTCGCCGCGGCGAGCAGTTCGTCCTTGTCCTTGACGTGCCAGTAGATCGCCCCGCTTCCCGTCGCCAGGCGTGCCGCGAGCGCACGGAAAGTCAGCCCGCTCTCGCCGCCTGAATCCAGGATCTCGATCGCGGCCCCGATGATCCGCTCCTTCGAAAGCGCATCGGTGCGCCGCTCAACCCGTCCACTCCTTGCCATGCCGCAGCTTGACATGAATGGAACGACGTTCCAAATGCTATTTATGGAACATCGTTCCAATCTCTCGTCGAAAAGGATCAGACGATGACTGAGGTAACAATCGTGGGCGCGGGTCTTGGCGGCCTCACCCTGGCGCGCGTGCTTCATATCCACGGCATAGCTGTAACGGTCTATGAAGCGGAGGCTTCGGCATCGGCGCGCACGCAAGGCGGGCAGATCGACATCCACGAGCATAATGGACAGATCGCGCTCGAAGCCGCTGGCCTCACCGAAGCCTTCCACGCCATCATCCACCAAGGCGGCGCGGCTAGCCGCGTGCTCGACCGGCACGGCACGGTGCTGCTTGAGGAAGCGGACGATGGCGGCCGACCCGAAGTGCTGCGCGGCGATCTGCGGCGCATTCTGATAGACTCGCTGCCCGCCGACAGCATCCGCTGGGGAAAGAAGCTTGCCGGCGTCGCCGCTCTGGGTGGCGGCCGGCACGAACTGACCTTCACCGACGGATCGGCTGTCGAAACCGGGCTTCTCGTGGGGGCTGACGGCGCATGGTCGAAGGTGCGGCCGCTACTGTCGGACGCAACGCCACGTTATGTCGGCGCAACGTTCATCGAGACGTATCTATATGATGTTGACGATCGACACCCCGCCGCCGCCGAAGTGGTCGGCTTGGGCACAATGTTTGCGGCTGCCCCGGGAAATGCGATCGCCGCGCATCGAGAAGCGGGAGGCGTCCTCCACACCTATGTTCAAT
>NZ_RZSB01000768.1:0-2808 GCF_004023285.1 Mesorhizobium sp. M2A.F.Ca.ET.067.02.1.1 | reverse complement strand
GTAGAGGTCGATCGCGCCGCGCAGCTGCGGGCTGTCGAGCGTCGCCTTCGAGCCGTCTTCCGACAGGATGTCGCCGCCCGAGGCCCAGATCAGCGGCGTGAAGGTGAAGATGTTGCAGCCGCCGCAATTGCCGGAGAAGTAGAAACCCTTGATGTCGCCGCCGAGCGCATTGACCTTCTCCGCGTCGGCCGCGATCTCGGCCCAGTTCGTCGGCCCCTTCTCCGGGTCCAGCCCCGCCTGCTTGAACAGCTTCTTGTTCCAGATCAGCACCGAGGCGTCGGCCGAGAACGGCAGGCCGTAGATGCGGTCCTTATAGGTGCCGGTCTTCACATGCGCCGGCGAGAGGCTCGCAAAATAGGGCAAGGATTTCGCCCAGTCGGTGATGTCCTCCAGCTGGCCGGCGGCGGCGAAGGACGGCGTGTAGATCAGGTCGAGCGACAGCGCGTCGGGCGCCGTGCCGCCGGCGGCGGCGGCGCCATATTTCGGGATGATCTCGGCATTGGGAATGATGTCGAGCTTGATCTGGTCCTTGTTCGCCTTGTTGAAGGCGTCGACGATGCGCGGCATGAAGTTCGAGCCGTCGGCGCGCACCCAGATGTTGGCGGTCTCGGCGGACGCCGCCTGCAGGCCGCCGCCGATGACGGCAGCGGCAAGCATCAGCTTGGCAAGCATGGTCTTCACGTTACTCCTCCTCATGGTTCTCCTCCCAGTTTGGCGACGCCGCCCGGCGGATGCGGGCGCGTGGCCTCGTTGCTTCATTCAGGCGGACCTCCGCATGACTGACGCACCACCAGCCGGCACGGCAGTTTCCTGATGCCCGGCGCGGCCGGCTGGCCGTCGACGAGCGAAAGCAGGGCAAGCCCGGCCTCGCGGCCGAGCGTCGAAAGATTCATGTCGACGGAGGTGAGCGGCGGGCGCGTCGCCTCGGCCACGATCTCCCAATTGTCGAAGCCGATGACGCCGACATCCCCGGGCACGCGGATGCCGCGTTCGCGCAGCGCGTCGATGACGCCGCGGGCGATCTGGTCGTTGCCGCAGAAGACCGCGTCCGGCCAGCCTTCCCTCCCCGCACGGCCGAACAGCTTTGCCACCGCGTCGTGCCCCCAGGCTTCCGACCAGGCGCCGAGCAGCGGCTCGCCCACGGCAAGACCGTTCTCCTTGAGGACATCGCGATAAGCCTCGGCCCGCGCGTGCACCACAGCAAAACTCGCCGGTCCGCTGACATGGGCGATGCGCCGGCGGCCGAGCCGCAGAAAATGCTCGACCGCCAGCCGCGCGCCGCCGGCATCGTCGGAGACGAGGCCGACCGCGCCGGGATCGGGTTGGGTGAAGGCGTAGACGACCGGAATGCGCAGGTGGGAGAGATCGACCGGCAGATGGCGGTCGACGCGCTTTCCGGTGGCGACGATGCCGTCGACGCGCTTGTCGAGCATGGCCTCGACCTGCAGCTGGCCGAGGCGCTGGTCGTCCTCGACATTGCACAGGAACACCGAGACGCCCTTGTCGACCAGCGCATCCGAGACCCCGGCCATCAGCGGCAGCGAGAAGCGGCCATAGGTATCGTTGGTGAGCAGGCCGACGGTGAAGCTGCGCTTACGAAGAAGGCTCTGCGCCAGGCTGTTCGGCCGGAAGCCGAGCAGCCGCGCCGTCTCGCGGATGCGCTCGCGCGTCTCCGCCGTCATCCGGCCCTGCCCGTTCAGCGCCTTGGACGCCGTCGCCACGCTGACGCCGGCCGCGGCCGCCACCTCGCGCAGTGTGACCGGCGGCTTGGCGGGAACAGGCGCTGGCTCGGGGTTGGACGACATAGGCGCGGCGGATTCCCTTAGTTGGGAAAAGGTTTTCTCTTACCGCCCTGCGCGGTGATGACGGGTGAGGTCAGCGGGCGCGGAGCGGGTTGGGAAAAGGTTTTCTCAGGAGCGGAGAGTAGGGGAAGGTGGGGAGGTTGGCAAGGGCCTATGGCAACTGGTTGTCCATCGATGGCAGCCGTTCCGTTAGAAGCGGAGGGCTGTGCTTCGCTTGGCTAAAGGACGCGATTTGCCCCCCTGCAACTGGCACTAAAGCAGCGGAACTGCGGAGCACCTTTTGATAAAATTAAGGGAAGCCTCGTTTTCAACCGACAGTATCCTAAGGTGAATAGGAGCACGTAGTAGGTGAACTTCGCTGGCGCGATAGACTGCCGAAACATCTCCCGGTTTTTGGACGATGCACAGAATGTCAATATCGGACGGCAGCTGCGCTCCCCTGGCGACGGAACCAAATACGTACCAATCAGAGCAGATGCCCGCCACGCGGCACGCGAAAATCATTTCGAAGACGCCGGCCGCTTGAAGGAGGGAGCGTGACTTCAAAACTTCCCCTTGCCCAGATAGGCAAGCATATCTTTAATTCCGAACACTTTAATCCCAAGCGCCTCTCCGACTTGGCGCGCATCAATAAGAATTGACCCATTGGGATTTGTTTTCAAAAGAAGATCGAAGGGGCCTAGATCATCCCACGCCATCCTTACGTCATCCCCGCAAAGATCATACTGATACAACATCGCTACGCGAAATGTTCTACCATTTTCATGCTCCACCAAGAGTACGTGATCGAGCAGAAAACTGACATCCTTCACTCTCGAGTGCTGCGACAATGCCCTGCGATTGAACGATATCTCCGGGTTTTCAGTGGTTTCAGGGTACTCGTTCCCGAGGGCTCGCAGCAGGACACCCCATTGCCCCCAAGCCTTCCCGTGCGCTTCGCACAGCGCAATTGCCTCGCCAGTCCATTTCCCGATTTTTAGGAAATTGACTATGACAGCTACTGGAA
>NZ_RZSB01000767.1:0-2809 GCF_004023285.1 Mesorhizobium sp. M2A.F.Ca.ET.067.02.1.1 | reverse complement strand
ATGCCAGGGCGGAACTGGCACGCATCGAGACGGAAGCGCGCACGCTGGCGAAGATCCTCAACGCCACCAGCGGCGGCGATCTTTTCCCGTCGGTGCTGGAGCAGATCAGCGTCGAGCGCGGCTATGAGACAGCGCTTGGCGCGGCGCTCGGCGAGGACCTCGACGTTCCGCTCGACCGCAGCGCCCCGGTGCATTGGGGCGAAAGCGCGGTGCAGCCGGGCGATGGCGTGTTGCCCGAGGGTGTGAAGAGCCTGGCAAGCGTGGTGCATGCGCCGGCGCAGCTCGCCCGCCGCCTGGCGCAGATCGGCATTGTCGACGCCGCTGACGGCCGCCGGCTCCAAGCGCTTCTGGCTACTGGCCAGCGGCTGGTCAGCCGCGATGGCGCGCTCTGGCGCTGGGACGGCCTCACCGCTAGCGCCGACGCCCCGACCGCCGCCGCGCTGCGGCTCGCGCAGAAGAACCGCTTGGCCGAGCTCGATGCCGAGGCCGTGCAGGCGACGCGCGTCGTGCGCGAGGCGGAGGAGGCGCTGGCGCGCGCAGAGCACGCGATGCGCCAGGCAAGCGAGGCCGAGCGTAATGCGCGCCAGGCCGGCCGCGACGCACAGCATGCGTTGGATGCCGCCCGAAATGCGCTGGCCGAGGCCGAGAAGGCCGGCGGCGAGTTGGTGAGCCGCCGCGCTGCCTTGGACGACGCCCGCGCGCGCATCGTCGAAAGCCATGAGGAGACGCAGGCTGCGTTCCTCGAAGCCGAGGATATGCTTAAGGACGCGCCCGATCTCGGCGACCTGCAATTGCAGCTCGAACAGGCATCCGCCAATGTCTCGCGCGACCGCGCCACGCTGGCCGATGCGCGCGCCGTGCATGAAGGGCTTCGCCGCGAGGCCGAGGCGCGCATGCGCCGGCTCGATGCCATCGGCGCCGAGCGCAGGAACTGGGTGGAGCGTGCCGAAAACGCCGCGACGCAGATCGCCGCCCTTGGCGAGCGCAAGGCGGAGGCCGAAGCCGAGCGCGAGCGGCTGGCGGATGCGCCGGACGAGATCGACGCCAAGCGCCGCGCTTTGCTGACGCAGCTTTCCGAGGCGGAGGCGCTGCGCCAGGCAGCGAGCGACCACCTGCAGGAGGCGGAAAACAAGCAGGCCGAGCTCGACAAGGCGGCCACCGCCGCGATCCAGTCGCTCGCCGAGGCGCGCGAGACCCGCGTGCGCGCCGAGGAGCGGCTCACCGCGGCGGACGAACGCCGCGCCGAAGTCGAGGCGCGCATCCAGGAGGCGCTGAACACGCCGCCGCATCTGGTCATCCAGCATACCGGGCTCAAAGCCGACGATCCGATGCCCGACATGGCCGAGATCGAGCGACAGCTCGACCGCCTGAAGATCGAGCGCGAGCGGCTTGGCGCGGTCAATTTGCGCGCCGAGGAAGAGCAGCGGGAGCTATCGGAGCGGCTGGAGACCATCGTTTCCGAGCGCGAGGACATCATCGAGGCGATCAGGAAACTGCGCCAGGCGATCCAGAGCCTCAACCGCGAGGGCCGCGAGCGGCTGCTGTCCGCCTTCGAGGTGGTCAACGGCCATTTCCAGCGGCTGTTTTCGCATCTGTTCGGCGGTGGCACGGCCGAGCTGCAGCTGATCGAGTCGGAAGATCCCCTGGAAGCTGGCCTTGAAATCCTCGCTCGCCCGCCAGGCAAGAAGCCGCAGACCATGACGCTGCTTTCTGGCGGCGAGCAGGCGCTGACGGCGATGTCGCTGATCTTCGCCGTCTTCCTCACCAACCCCGCGCCGATCTGCGTGCTCGACGAGGTCGACGCGCCGCTCGACGACCACAATGTCGAGCGCTTCTGCAATTTGATGGAAGAGATGGCGAAGACGACGGAAACCCGCTTCGTCATCATCACCCACAACCCGATCACCATGGCGCGCATGGATCGCCTCTTCGGCGTCACCATGGCCGAGCAGGGCGTCAGCCAGCTGGTCTCGGTCGACCTGCAAGCGGCCGAAGCGATGCGCGAGGCGAGCTGAGCTCACCTCTCAGGTTCGACGACCAATCCTACTTTTCCGGAGCTGTCGCAGGCGCCGTATACCTGCGCCGCACCGCGTCGATCACCAGCTTGCGGCTTTCCTCGGCCGACAACGCCTTGTTCTTCTCCGCCTCCGCCGTCTCTCGGGCGAGGTCCTTGTCCCTGATCTGCTGGCGGAACCATTTCGAATAATCGCCGGCGCGCAAATGGTGTTCCCATGTCTTGTCGTCGATGCCTTCCGCCATCTGCGCGAAGATGATGAGGTTATGAGCTCTGAGGTTCATCGCCTTCTTCGGTCCGGTGAAATAGAAGCTGCCCTCTTCGTCGAGCTCGCCCTCGGCATATTTGCGGCTGTGGCGCTTCAGCGACTGGGCGGGCTCGATCGCCTTGACCGTGAACGGCGCCTTGCCGTCATGCGGGCGCCAGAACAGCACGCGGTCGCCCTTCGGCGATGGAATGTCCTTCGGCGCCGGGAGTCCCGTTTCCTTGCAAAAGGTCTTGATCACGCCCTTCGCCTGGGGGCCAAGCGCGATCACCGCCGTCACCAGGCCGAGCGCGTCGGTGGAGATTGCTTCGGGGTGGACGGTGATCAGCACCGTGCCGGGCAGCTCGATCGAAAGCACCGAACGCGTATCCCCGCGCCGCTTGGGCATCAAGTGATGCGCCTCGTCGATGATCAGCCAGTGCGGCCTTGCCGTCCGGTAGCGGATATTGCCGAGGCCGGGCAGCAATTCGGCGAAGAAATCAGGCCGCTCGTCCACCTTCAGCGCCAGGCCGTTGACCACGACATTGTTC
>NZ_RZSB01000766.1:0-2824 GCF_004023285.1 Mesorhizobium sp. M2A.F.Ca.ET.067.02.1.1 | reverse complement strand
CTGCCGGAGAGACTTTGAAAGAAGCCCTCGACGCCGCAAAGCAAGTTGCGGCCGAAGCCTACCAGACCGCGAGCGACGAAGCCGGACGGCTGGCGTCAAGCGAGGGGACGCTGGCCGATAAGGTCGGCGGTGTCGTCAAGGCCGCGGCCGACAAGACCGACGAGTCGGTGCGCGAGAAGCTCTCCGATTCCGATCCGTTCTCGCGGGAATCGTAACCGGAACTCACGTTCAAGGAACAATCCACGCCGCCGGCGGTTCGGGCGGCGTCAGATCGATGGAGATACTACAATGGCTGAATCGCGCGAATGGCTTGTCCAATGGTTGAGGGACGCTCACGCCATGGAGGAACAGGCAGAGACAATGCTGTCGGGGCAATTGAGCCGGATCGAGAGTTACCCTGAGCTCAGCGAGCGAATTCGTTCTCATCTGGAAGAGACGAAAGAGCAGGCAAGGCGGCTGAAGAGCTGCCTGGACGGGCTCGACGAAGGATCGTCCATGCTGAAGGATGCAGGCGGCAAGCTGACTGCCACGGCACAATCGATCAGCGGCGTGTTCGCCGGCGACGAAGTCATGAAAGGCTCACTGGCGAGCTACACTTTCGAACATATGGAAATCGCCTCCTACACGATCCTCATCTCCGCCGCCAATGCCGCGGGCGAGGCCGAGATTGCCCGCGTGTGCGAACAGAACCTGCGTGAGGAGGAAGCGATGGCCGAGTGGCTGAAGAGCAACCTGCCGCAGGTCACAGAACAATTTCTGGCGCGGGCAGACATGGACAGCGACAGCGCGAAACGCTGATTTTGGAAGCAGGAACAATCGGAGGTTCCACAAGTTGGAGCCCAGGTCGGTCCTCCCACCACCGGTCTAGGCTCCAAGCCCGCCCTGCTTTGCAGCAGGCGGGCTCGACTCGGTTTGCCGTCCAGGAACATTCCTTGCTGAAAATCATTAGGTCGCTGCGGTCCTGGAGTTCCCGTGGCGATTTCGAACATCCAACTTGGCTTGCTCGACATGAGCCTGATGCGGCTGGCGCTGGTGTTTGTCGGTCTGCTCGCCATCGCCGTCCCCGCGCTTGCCGAGCCGCGGACGATGGTGATCGGCTATCTCGGCGAACAACGCAAACTACCTCTACCCCTTGGGCCGTTGGACGAGGCTGTCACCGACGATGGCCTGCAAGGCGCCAGACTGGCCATTGCCGACGACGCCGGCACCGGCCGCTTTCTCGGCCAGCAATTTCGGCTGCAAGAAAGGGTTCTCAAGCCGGGCGAAGCACCTGCCGAAGCTGTCAACGCGTTCGCGGCCGCCGGCATCAGCTTCGTCGTTGCCGATCTCGATGCCGCGCAATTGCTGCAGGCGAGCGCAGCGCCCGGTGCCGAGCGTATGATGCTCTTCAACAGCCGCGATCCTGATGACAGCCTGCGTCAGGAGGACTGCCGAAGAAACGTTCTGCACACCATTCCGAGCCGCGCCATGCTGGCCGACGCCCTGGCGCAATACCTGGTCTGGAAAGGCTGGCAGCACTGGTTCCTGCTGACTGGTCCGCATCCCGACGACCTGGCCATGGCGGCGGCCTTTCGGCGGGCAGCGACGCGTTTCGGGGCGCAGATCACCATCGACAAACCTTGGACGTTCCGGCCCGCCAACGGCCGCGCCGACACCGGACATGTCACGCTCCAGACGGAGATCCCTGCTGCAACGCAGGTCGGCGACTATGATGTTCTGGTCGTCGCCGATGAAGCCGACGAGTTCGGCGCTTATCTCGAGGGGCGCACCGCCTTGCCGAGGACGGTGGCCGGGACGCAAGGGCTGGTGGTCGCCACCGGCTGGAGCGCGGTCGACGAAGAATGGGGCGCCACGCAGCTCCAGGACCGCTTTCACAAGCTGGCCGGACGCTGGATGCTGCCCAGCGACTACGCCGCCTGGCTGGCGGTCAGAAGCGTCGGCGAGGCGGCAACGCGGCTGCACAGCCTCGATCCGACTGCGATAGCAAAGTATCTGCGCAGCGACGATTTCCTGCTCGCCGGCTTCAAAGGACAAGGGCTGAGTTTCCGTCCGTGGGACGGGCAGATGCGCCAGCCCATCTTGATCGCGGGCCCCCGGCTGCTCGTTTCCAGTTCGCCACAACCGGGTTTTCTGCATCAGCGCACGCCGCTCGACACTCTGGGCATCGATCTGGAGGAGAGCACATGCAAACGCTGATCGCGCTCGTGCTGGTGTTGGTCCTTGTCCCGCCCGCGGCGGCCGAGACGATTTACGTCTCTAATGAGCAGGACAACACCGTGGCGGTCGTCGATGGGGCGACCATGACATTGCAGGCGGGGATCGATGTCGGCCGGCGCCCGCGCGGCATGGCGCTTTCGGTTGACAAGAAGACGCTGTTCGTTGCCGAAGGCGACGACAACCGCATCGACGTGGTCGATCTCGCCAAGCGGCAGGTCGTCGGTCAACTGCCTTCGGGCGCCGATCCGGAATTCTTTGTCGTGCACCCGGACGGCAAGCGGCTCTTCGTCGCCAATGAGAACGACAATCAGGTCTCGGTGGTGGATATAGCCGGCGCGAAAATCATCGGCACAGTCGACGTCGGCGTCGAGCCGGAGGGAATGGCGGTCAGCGCCGATGGCCGAACCGTCGCCTGCACGTCGGAGACGACGAGCATGGTCCATCTCATCGACGCCACTACGCTCGAACTCATCGACAATCTGCTCGTCAACACGCGGCCGCGCGCTGCGGCGTTCTCGGTGGACGGCAAGCAATTATGGGTGTCGTCCGAAATCCGAGGCACCGTCACGGTCTTCGACACTGCGACACGCGCACAAACGGGCAAGAT
>NZ_RZSB01000765.1:0-2837 GCF_004023285.1 Mesorhizobium sp. M2A.F.Ca.ET.067.02.1.1 | reverse complement strand
CTGCCCGACACATAGTCCGGCATGCGGCCGATGATCTCGATATGGTCGCGATCGAGGCCGATCTCCTCGAAGGTCTCCCGCAGCGCGGTCGCCTCGGGGCCGGGGTCGGTGGGATCGATCGTGCCGCCCGGAAACGCCACCTGGCCGGAATGGCTGCGCAGCTTCTCGGCGCGCTTGGTGAGCAGCACCATGGCGCCCTCGGCGCGGTCGACGACCGGGATAAGCACAGCCGCGTCACGCAGCGGCTTGACGTGTTGGAGCCTGGGGTGATCGGGATTGAAGCGATGATCGCCGAAATCCTCGCCAAGAGTGATCGCGGCCTGCGCGGCGGCCCGGGCCCGGAAATCCGCGATCGAAAATGGCGCCCGGGTCACCTGGTCCATCACGCGCTCAGCCGTTTCAGTTTTTCGGCCGGCATGATCGGGTAGACCTCGCCGCCAGAGCGGACGGCGAACATCGCCTTGCCGTCGATGTCGATCTCCTCGCCATGCGCGACCAGCTCATACATGACAGCCCGCGCCACCAGCGCCTCCAGCCGTCCGCGCACCAGCACGTAGGGTTTCAGCCCGCCGGTTTCGTCCTCGTCGACGAAACGCAGCGGATGGCCGGGCCCGGCGGCGACAACGTCGCCGACATTGGTGCGGAAGGTGATGACTTGCTCGTCGCCGCTCCCGGAGACATTCATTTCGACGGCGATGAAAGGCGCGTCGACGACTCGTATTCCGACCCGCTCGACTGGGGTCACAAGATAGGTCTTGCCGTCGGCATCCTTGCGCAGCACGCTGGAAAAGAGCTGCACCAGCGGCATGCGGCCGATCGGCGTGCCGAGATAGAACCAGGTGCCGTCCGCCTTGATCTCCATGTCGAGGTCGCCGCAGAAGTCCGGATTCCAGCGCTCGACCGGCGCCGGCCCCTTGCCCGCCCGGGCCGCGCGCGAGATCAGCGCCTCGAGGCCGCGCGCCTCGGTAGCGCTCGTCAAGCTCTGCCCACCCGGGCTTTGTTCACGATGTTCGCTGCGTTCGGCCATGGTCACGAAATAGTCACTGTTGTCCCGATTGTCAGCCTTGTCCGCCCAAGTCTGTGATTTAAGTTCGAATGCAGGCGCCAGGCGGGGCCGAATCGCGGCATTCTGCGACATTGAGAATGCAGGCCGGTATTTCCAACCACAAGGGATCGAAACGGCATGAGCGTGATGATCAAGGAAAGCCCGATCAGCGAAAAAGCGATGATCGAGGAAGCTGAAAAAGCGCTGGCCGACATCTCCAAGGTCCGCGACGCGGTCGGCCGGGTGATCTTCGGCCAGGAAGCGGTCGTCGAGCGCACGCTGGTGGCGCTTCTGGCGGGCGGCCACGCGCTGCTGGTCGGCGTGCCGGGCCTCGCCAAGACCAAGCTGGTCGAGACGCTGGGGATCGTGCTCGGCCTCGATTCGCGCCGCGTCCAGTTCACGCCCGACCTGATGCCGTCCGACATCCTCGGCTCTGAGGTGATGGAGCAGGACGAGTTCGGCAAGCGCTCCTTCCGCTTCATTTCCGGGCCGATCTTCACGCAGTTGCTGATGGCAGACGAGATCAACCGCGCCTCGCCGCGCACGCAGTCCGCGCTGCTGCAGGCAATGCAGGAATATCACGTCACCATAGCCGGCGCCCGTTACGACCTGCCCTCGCCCTTCCACGTGCTGGCGACGCAGAACCCGCTGGAACAGGAAGGCACCTACCCGCTGCCCGAAGCCCAGCTCGACCGCTTCCTAATGCAGGTCGACATCCTTTATCCGGAGATCGATGCGGAGCGCCGCATCCTGCTCGAAACGACCGGTATCGACGAAGCCAAGGCCGACAAGGTGCTGCAGCCGGCGAGACTGAAGGAGATCCAGACGCTGATCCGCCGCATGCCGGTGCCGGAAAGCGTCGTCGAGGCGATCCTCAAGCTGGTGCGTTCGGCCCGACCCGGCCAGGGCAATGCCGAGACGGACAAGCATGTCGCCTGGGGGCCGGGCCCCCGCGCCAGCCAGGCGCTGACCCTGTGCGCCCGCGCCCGCGCCCTATATGATGGAAGGTTGGCGCCGTCGGTGGACGACGTCCGCGCCTTGGCCGAACCCGTGCTGCAGCACCGCATGGCGCTGACGTTCGCCGCCCGCGCCGAAGGCACTTCGGTGCGCGACGTGGTGGCGAAGCTGGCAAAAGGCATCTGATGGGTCGAATAGGCGAGGTCCAGGCACCGGTTGCGACGCGCGACGCGCTCGCCCGCGGCCGGTTGCGGGCTTCACTGGTTCCGGACCTGCTGGTCGAGGCGCGGCGCATCGTCAACACGGTGATCGCCGGTTGGCACGGCCGTCGCAAGCGCGGCATCGGCGAGAATTTCTGGCAGTTCCGGCCGTATGTCGAAGGCGATTCCTCGCGCATCGACTGGCGCCGCTCGGCCAGAGACGACCATACCTATGTGCGCGACCGCGAATGGGAAGCCGCGCACACCGTCTGGCTCTGGGCCGACCCCTCGCCTTCCATGCTCTACAAATCGGCCGGCGCTGGCGTTTCCAAGGAATCGCGCGCGCTGGTGCTGGCGCTCGCCTTGGCCGAGCTTTTGTCGCGCAGTGGCGAGCGCATCGCCTGGCCGGGCCTGACCGACCCGTTCACCGCCCGCAACGGCGCCGAGCGCATCGCCGCCCAGCTGAGCCACGCCGCCGCGCTGCCGGCCAAACCCGACCTGTCGGCCATCCGCCGCTTCTGCGACATCGTGCTCGTCAGCGATTTCCTCGACCCGGTCGAGGAAACCATGGCCTGGCTCGAGGTGCTCGCTCGCCATGGCGTGCGCGCCCATCTTATCGAGGTCGCCGACCCGGC
>NZ_RZSB01000764.1:0-2839 GCF_004023285.1 Mesorhizobium sp. M2A.F.Ca.ET.067.02.1.1 | reverse complement strand
AATGTCGGCGTCGTGATGCAGCAGTGCTTTCTGTTTCGCGGCACCGTGCGCGAGAACATCGGCGCGACCAGGCCAGATGCAACCCTGGAGGAGATCGTCCACGCCGCGACGATGGCGGGTGCCGACGAGTTCATCAAACTACTGCCGCAGGGCTACGACACCTTGCTCGAGGAGGGCGGCACCAACCTGTCGGGCGGCCAGCAGCAGCGCCTGTCGATCGCCCGTGCCTTGCTGCGCCAACCGCGCATCCTCATCCTGGACGAGGCGACCTCCGCGCTTGATCCCGAGAGCGAGGCGATCGTCCAGGCAAACCTTGCCCGCATTGCCGAGGGGCGAACCGTGGTCATGGTTTCGCACCGTCTGTCCTCGCTCGTCGCAGCGGATGCCATTGTCGTGCTCGATCGCGGCCGGATCGTCGATCACGGGAAACATGGCGAACTTCTGTCCCGTTGCATGACTTACCGACAGCTTTGGAACCAGCAGAACAGGCACCTTGCCCGATGAGCACGCTCCTTCCAGCGGTGAGAGACTTTCAAAGCGATGCACGCAAGATTGACGAGCGGCGCCCGCCCTGGGTCGTGGGAGCCACGCTGTACGTACTTGTCGCGGTCATCATGGTCGCTGGCATTTGGGCGTCGGTAGCCAAGGTCGACCAGATCGTGGTCGCACCGGGCAAGCTGGTGACGACGGCCTCGACGATTGTGGTGCAGCCGCTCGAGATTTCGACCGTGCGCAGCATCGACGCCAAGGTGGGCGACATCGTGCGGAAAGGCGACGCATTGGCGACCCTCGACGCGACGTTCAGCGAAGCCGATGCCGATCAATTGCGGGGAAAGGTCGCGAGCCTCGCCGCGCAAATCGGGCGGCTCGAGTCCGAGCTCGACGACCGGCCATACAACCCCCAAAACCTGGATGACGAAGCGCGCCTGCAGTCGACGATATGGATCCGGAGGGTAGAGGAGAACAAGGCGAAGCTGGCTTCTTACGATCGGCAGATCCGCAATGTTCAAGCCCAGATGGCGACCAAGAGCGCCGATCGCGAGGCATTGGAGGTTCGCCTTGGCGTGGCGAAAGATCTTGAGACGATGCGGGACGTTCTGCTGAAGAGGGAGGTCGGCTCGAAGGTCGACTATCTGTCTGCCAAGGGTCAGCGGCTGCAGGTCGAGCAGGAAATGCTGCTCGCGGGCAACAACATGGCTGAGCTCGAGGAGAATGTGGAACGCTTGAAGGCCGAGGAAGCGGCTTACCTCGCAGAGTTCCGCCAGAAGACCGCCGAGGAACTAGTCCAAGCGCGCCGCGATCACGATGCCGCGGCCAGGGAACTCGACAAGGCGCTGCGGCGGAAGGCTGTCACGGTGCTAACCGCACCCGCCGACGCGATCGTGCTCGAAGTGGCGCAGCGCTCTGTTGGCTCGGTATTGAAAGAAGCAGAGCCGCTTTATACGCTCGTTCCTCTGGGTTCTCCATTGGAGGCAGAAGTCTCTGTCCAGGGGCTCGATGTCGGCCATGTCGAGGCCGGCAGTGAAGTTCGCCTGAAACTCGAGGCGTGGGCCTTCCAGAAGCACGGTACCCTGTCCGGTAAGGTTCGAACCGTCTCGGACGACACCTTCACACAGGATCCGAAGAATGGTGGGCAACAACGTCCTTATTACAAGGCACGGGTGGAATTGACCGCGACCGATCTGCGTGATGTGCCGAGCAGTTTCCGCTTGATTCCTGGCATGGCAGTGACCGCGGAGATCAAGGCCGGCGACCGCACGATCTTGTCATATTTCCTCTATCCGCTCCTGCGTGGTCTCGACGAAAGCATCCGCGAACCCTGAGTCGCGAAGCTAATGCGAACCGACGTCCGCCGGAGCGAGTGGTCACTTATGGGGCTTCATAGCACACGCATTTGACCCCTCGTTCTGACGCTGTTTACGTCGGACTGACAGGCCGAGCAGTTCTCCGGCCGATGCCCGCCAGAGGCCGCGGATTAAAGCGTCGTTCACCGCAGCCACACTATTCCCGCACACCGCCGCTCAATGAAAACCAAGCGGACGTTATTGACCTGTATACAGGAGTTCAGGTATGCCGATCGTTAACAGGAGGCGACCTGCAAATGACTTCATCCACCGAGACGGCGATGCGCCAGGAACTTGCGGCGGCTTACAGGCTAATTGCCCATTTCGGCATGGACGACCTGATCCACACTCATATTTCGGCGCGATTGCCCGAAGAGCCGAACCACCTGCTGATCAACCGTTATGGCGACCTGTTCGGGGAAGTCACCGCGGACTCGCTTGCGGTGATCGACCATCAAGGACGCCAGATGCGGGGCACGCAGGTTCCGATCAACACGGCAGGCATCGTCATCCACACGGCAGTCCATTCGGCACGGCCCGACGCTATCTGCGTCATGCACACGCACACCGCCGCGGGCGTCGCGGTCAGTTGCCTTGAAGAAGGCCTGCTGCCGCTTAACCAGACCGCCCTGCTCTTCTACGGCCGTGTCGGATATCACGCTTTCGAGGAGATCGCTCTCGACCGGGACGAGCAGCAGCGCCTCGTCGCCGATCTCGGCGACAATCGCGCCATGATCCTGCGCAACCATGGCCTGCTGACGGTTGGCCGTTCCGTCGGCGAGGCGTTTTCCCTGATGTACAACCTCGAGCAGGCGTGCCGCATCCAGCTTGCCGTGCTTGGCAGCGGCCGGCCCGTGCATCTTCCGTCCAGCGACGTGTGCGAACGCACCGCCGCGCAATATGAGGCCGATCCGGACGGCGCCGCCGAACTGGAGTGGCTGGCATTGCGTCGGCTCTCGGGCCTCGTCTTCGACGGCCGTTGACGCCGTGCGGGT
>NZ_RZSB01000763.1:0-2843 GCF_004023285.1 Mesorhizobium sp. M2A.F.Ca.ET.067.02.1.1 | reverse complement strand
CTCCGCACGTGGATGACGACGAGAATGGGCGTTTCAGCCAATCTCCAAGGGATGCCGCTGCCCAACACAAACATAGCCGGCCCGATCAAAATCCCTGTGCCGGGAATTAACCCCGTCAAGCCTGTGACTCGTAACAAAACTGACATCAATCCGACACCCCAGCTTCATCGGGCTGCGCTAGCGAAGGTTAACGGACCCTCGAAACCGCGACGTACCGGAGTTTTGCCATGTCAGCATCATCGGCCACGCTCGAAATCCGCGGCGTAACCCGACGATTTGGCAAGAACACCGCTGTCAGCGACATCAACATCTCGATCCCGCGCGGTCAGATGGTCGGTATCATCGGCCGCTCCGGCGCCGGGAAGTCCACGCTGCTGCGCATGATCAATCGTCTCATCGATCCCAGCCAGGGATCGATTTTTTTTGACGGCGCCGAGGTCTCCTCCCTGCAGGGCTCGCCGCTGCGCCGCTGGCAGCGCGACTGCGCCATGATCTTCCAGCAGTTCAACCTCGTGCCGCGCCTCGACGTCTTGACCAATGTCCTGCTCGGCCGCCTCAACCACCGCTCGACGGTTTCTAACCTGCTCGGCATGTTCACGCGCACCGAATGCGCCGAGGCGGTCGCCGCGCTCGAGCGCCTCGACATCGCCCGCATCGCGCTTCAGCCGGCCGGCACGCTGTCCGGCGGCCAGCAGCAGCGCGTCGCGATCGCCCGCGCCATGATGCAGCAGCCGAAGGTGCTTCTGGCCGACGAGCCGATCGCCTCGCTCGACCCGCTCAACGCCAAGATGGTGATGGATTCGCTGCGCGACATCAATCTGCGCGAAGGCATCACCGTCGTCACCAATCTGCACACGCTGGACACCGCCCGCGCCTATTGCAGCCGCATCATCGGCATGGCCGCCGGCAAGGTCGTCTTCGATGGCGCCCCGCAAGACCTCGATCGCGACGCCGTGCGCATGGTCTACGGCGCCGATGCCAGCGGCGCCGAGATCTCCGAGGCCATCACGTCGACCAGCGTGACCATCAAGCCGAAGATCATCGCATCCGCCGGACCGCTCGAACCCGCCTTCCCTGGCTACTGAGTCCATTGCCCCGCCCCCAGTCGGTCCGGGCAAATCGTGGATTTCGGCAGAGCAACCCGGATCGCCCGCCAGCGTCAAAGGCAAGACTTGAAAAATCAGAACGCCGCCGGCGCGCAGCCGGAACAACAGGAGAGAGAGCAAATGTTCAGGAAGATGGTTTTTGGAGCGGTTTCGCTGCTCGCCATGGCCGCAAGCGCCGCGCACGCCGCCGATATCAAGGAATTCCGCGTCGGCATCCTCGGCGGCGAGAATGAGACCGACCGTCTGCGCAACTATCAGTGCCTCGCCGACCACCTGAAGTCGGAATTCGGCTTCGAGAAGGTTTCGCTTTTCCCGGCCGCCGACTATGACGGCGTCATCCAGGGCCTGCTCGGCGGCACGCTCGATTTCGCCGAGCTCGGCGCGTCCGGCTACGCCAGCATCTATCTCAAGGACCCGAAGGCGGTCACCCCGATCCTCACCACCAAGCAGACCGACGGCTCGACCGGCTATTATTCGGTTGGCCTGGCGCTGAAGACCTCCGGCATCACCGACATCAAGTCGGCCAAGGGCAAGAAGCTCGGCTATGCCGATCCGGATTCGACCTCGGGCTACCTGATCCCGCTGACCCAGATTCCGAAGGACACTGGCGCTTCCAACGAGACCTACTTCGCCTCGACCCAGTTCAACGGCGGCCACGAGAACAACATCCTGGCCGTGCGCGACGGCAAGGTCGACGTGGCGGTGGACGACTCCTCGGGCATCGGCGACTTCAAGAACGGCTACACCTCGGGCACCTTCCACAAGGAAGTCGCCAAGGGCGCGGTCGACCCGAACGACTTCGTCGAAGTGTGGCGCTCGGGCCTGATCCCGAACGGTCCGCTGGTTGTCCGCACCGCGCTCGGCGACGACATGACCGCCAAGCTCACCGCCTTCTTCACCGCCCTGCCGGCCAAGGACAAGGCCTGCTTCGAAGGCATCGAAGGCGGCGATTTCACCGGCTACGTCCCGGTGAAGCCTGACTTCTACAACGTCATCGTCGAAGCCCGCAAAGCCGCTATCGGCGGCTGAAGGCATCAGGAAAAGGGCGGCGTCGCAAAAAACGCCGCCCTTTTTGCATTCACAATCATGACCCTTTCGACAACGATCCATTCCGATGCGACCCGCCAGCAGGCCGACGCCTGGCGGCGCCAGACCTCGCTGCGCCGCTTCTACACCGCGCTTGGCGTCGGCCTGCTGCTTGTCGCCATGTTCGCGACCATGTGGTTCGCCGACGAGGCCAATGCCGGCCACTTCTTCGACCGCCTGCCGCATATCCTCGATTTCCTGAGCTGGCTGATCCCGAAGGACTGGAACGATGTTTGGCGTGCGCTGTTCGACATCGCCTCGCCCAGCGACAAGGGCACGCAGGAGTTCAACTTCCCGCTCGGCCGGGTCTACATCTGGGGCGGCTTCTACATCCCCGAATATTTCGAGCTGATGCTGACGACGGTGAACGTGGCGTTGGTCTCGACCTTCATCGGCTTCGTCTTCGCCGTACCTTTCTCCTTCATCGCCGCGCGCAACCTGACGCCGAGCCCTATCCTGCGGCTCGTCGTCAAGCGCTTCATGGAACTGCTGCGCGCCTTTCCGGAGATCGTCATTGCCGGCCTGTTCGCGGCGATCGTCTCGATTGGCCCCGTCGCGGCAATCATCGCCATTGGCCTGCATTCGATCGGCGCGCTGGGCAAGCTCTTCTACGAGATCAACGAGAACATCGACATGCGCCCGGAAGAGGGC
>NZ_RZSB01000762.1:0-2853 GCF_004023285.1 Mesorhizobium sp. M2A.F.Ca.ET.067.02.1.1 | reverse complement strand
CCCTCGGACCCCATGCCCTTCCGAGAATCATGCCTGGCCGCGGCCGCCCCCGGGCACGGCGTCGACTCGTGATGATACGCATGGTCGCGACGCTGCGCGCCGGACTTTCGTCCTGCGCCCGATGTCCGCATCCCAACCTTCCACAGGCCTATACCGCGGAAATTCCGCAGAATTCCACGCCCTTCCACATGGCCGCCCTTTGCCCCCGGGCAGCCGGCGCTAAGCTCGCTGCGGGCAAGGGGCAGACCGTCATGATAAACGCGCTGAATGTGGGCTTGAGCACGTCATCCCCTTCCTTCGCAGAGCTGTGACACGCTCGATTTCGAGCGACGCCGAATCCCGGCCAAAGCCGGCGACGAGCAAACCGTATTGCCACCTCATCCGGAAGGAATGTTCAGATGACCTCGACCACTTCTTCGACACTCACCTTCATCTTGTTTGTTTCAGGATGCATAGCGCTGGCGCTGCTGTTCATCAACGCGCCGCAGGGGGAATTCCAGTCGAAATACGTCAAGGCAACGCCCGCCACGCAAGGAGCGTCGCCCACCCGCATCGACATCGACAACGACGCGCATGCGATACGCTTCTATGTCGACGGCAAGCAGGTCGCGCTGCTCGACGCATCTGGCTTCAAGCCATGAGGAGGCCGCAGAGCCAGGAACGGAAACCTGCCATGAAGATCGTCCTATCCGCGCTGACGGCGCTTCTCCTTTCGGTCGCGCTGACGCAAGGGGCCGGGGCCAAGACGAAAATCGTGGTGACCGAAAAAAAGGCCGCCACGACTGGCAAGCATCGGCCGCCGCTCGATCAGACGGCAACCGGCGGCATCGTGCCTTTGGCGGGCCAGACGCCGGAGACCGGGGATCCGGGCCAGGCCTATCCGCAGCCGCTGGACCTGCATTTCTAGGCCAATTGCGGGAAATGCGCGGGCGAACGACCCGGCCAACAGCCACCCAGCCATCCTGAGGGCTGGGGGCTTAGCGCCGCTGGCACGGCGGTGCATGCCTCCTACGCGGACCTCACGGGCTGCGGTCCGCGGGGAAAGCGCGCGGCTTGACCAGGCCATTGCCGGCGCGATAGGCGGGCGCAGGCCATCCAATTGATGAAAGACCGCCATGACCGACCTTATCGTGAAAGACAGCAACGGCACGCCGCTGAAGGATGGCGACTCCGTGACGCTGATCAAGGACCTCAAGGTCAAGGGCACGTCCGAGACGATCAAGCGCGGCAGCTGGTGAAGAACATCCGCCTCAACGGCAATCCCGGCGAGATCGAATGCAACACCAAGCCAGGTCAAGGGCCTGGTGCTGAAGACGGAGTTCCTGAAAAAGGCGTGATTGCGGGATCCCATCTCCCCTTATGTTGCACTGCGTTAGATTTGTTGCATTGCGATAGCGGCGCATAGGGCCGAGGCTTTGCCTCAGGCGGGATACGAACGAGCATTCACGAGGTTCGTATTCGTGTCAGCATCGGCGCAGGATTTCCGACCCGATATCGAAGGGTTGCGGGCGGTGGCCGTGGCGGGCGTCGTGGCCTGCCATTTCGGCCTGGCGGCGCTGCCGGGCAGCTTTGCCGGGGTCGACATCTTCCTCGTTATCTCGGGCTTGGTCTCCTTCATCCTCTGGGCCTGGCCGACGAACGTTTCGCAGCCCTGGGCCCTCTACTTCTCGCCGCTGCGCGCTTGGGAATTTGCCGCCGGCGGCCTCGCATCGATGGCGCCGGCGCGGCTTTTGCAGGCGCGTCCGCTGCTGGGGCGGGCGTTGAGCCTGGCCGGCCTGACGATGATCGGGACCGCTTATCTCACCTTCAGCGAGGACGCTTCCTTCCCCGGCTTTCTGGCGCTTCTGCCTGTCGCCGGCACGGTCCTTCTGCTCAAGGCGGGAGCGGCCGGCGCCAGGGACGGCTATTCACCCGATTCCGAGCGGAATTGGGTGAATGCCGCCCTGGCGTTGTCGCCCTTGCAGTGGATCGGCAGGCTCTCCTATTCGATCCATCTGTGGCATTGGCCGGTCATCGTCTATGCCGGCATGCTGGCGTCGGAGCTGACGCCCATCAAGCGGCTCTATTGCCTCGCGCTGACGCTGGCGCTGTCCGCCCTTACCTGCCGCCTCATCGAGAACCCGATCCGTCGCAACGGCTGGCTGATGGCCAATGCGGCGCGGGCGCCGGTGCCGGTCCTCCTCCTGACCGGCACCGGCGTCGCAGCCGCCCACGGCAATGCCAGGCTTGCCGTGCGCGACCTCGATCCGCAGCAGCGAACCATCGCCGCCAGCGCGGCCGAGCCATCATGGCGGGACGCGGCGGCGACACGGCCAACGACGCCATGGCGGCGGTTGAGCGCGACATCGTCGACAGCATCCCCGACGCTGCTTACGTCGACCTCACCGACCGCTTCCGCAGCGCCACCGCCTGCCACGCCTTCCTCGACGGCAAGCTCGCCTTCCGCGACCAGCACCATATGGCCACGCCCTTCGCGGATCGCTGGAGCCGGAGGAGGAGAAAAGGGTGATGTCGAAGGTGGGAAGATAGGGCGACGACGCCCACGCGTTCGTCATCCTAGGGCGGAGCAAGGAGCGAAGCGACGCGCGCAGACCCTAGGATCCATGCCGTGACGCTAAGGCTTTGCAACGGGGACAGAATTCTGCACCGCCGCGCTTCGCGGCGAAGGTCACGGCATGGATCCTCGGGTCAAGCCCGAGGATGACGACCGGAGGGGCGTCGGCGCCTCAATGCGCCCCCCTCTGGCCTGCCGGCCATCTCCCCCACAAGGGGGGGAGATCAGCAGTTCCGGCGCCGCGCCTCAGCCCACCACAACC
This sequence comes from Mesorhizobium sp. M2A.F.Ca.ET.067.02.1.1, assembly GCF_004023285.1. Classification (NCBI taxonomy): domain Bacteria; kingdom Pseudomonadati; phylum Pseudomonadota; class Alphaproteobacteria; order Hyphomicrobiales; family Phyllobacteriaceae; genus Mesorhizobium; species Mesorhizobium sp. M2A.F.Ca.ET.067.02.1.1. The sequence continues at coordinate 37 of NZ_RZSB01000762.1, read as the reverse complement.
ACAAAATGCTTGGTCACCGGCTCGAGGATCTTCCAGG
>NZ_RZSB01000761.1:0-2859 GCF_004023285.1 Mesorhizobium sp. M2A.F.Ca.ET.067.02.1.1 | reverse complement strand
CGCCCGCAACTGCGCGCGCGAGAGCGACTTGTCGGCAATGCCAAGCAGCATCGACGCGTTGTCGACGGCATTCTTCCAGGGAAGCAGGTTGGCCTCCTGGAAGACGAGGCCGATCATGCGCTTGCGCGCCGCCTCGACTGGCGAAACCCCGGCGATCGAAACGCTGCCGCTTGTCGGATCGACGAGCCCGGCCAGAATCTTGAGCAAGGTGCTCTTGCCGCAACCGGAAGGGCCGATGAGGGAGACAAACGATCCCTTCGGTACCGAAAGATTGATGTTTTGCAGAACCAGTTGCTTGGCCAGCGTCACCGAAACGCCTTGGGCGGAGATCAGGTCGTCATGGTGGCGGATATGGGCCGGCCGGCCGCCTGCTGGTCGAATGGGTTCAATGCGCATGGCTTGCCCCTCCATGCGGCACCCAAATCCGGCCGGCCTTGTGAGCATGATAGGCCATCGGCTACTCCCGTCCTTCCAGGATGCGCCGCACCGCGACGAGCTTGCGCGCCCGTTCGCCTTGCAGCGCCTTGATCTGCTCGGGCGTGTAGGAGAACATCCCCTCGCCAGACTTGATGCCGAACTTCGACGCGTTGGTCTTTTCCAGCACCATCGGCGCGACATCGTCGCGGTTGGAAAGATCGGCGTTGAGGAAGGACGAGACGGACTTGTAGATATCGAGGCCCGCCATATCGAGCAGCGCCATCGGCCCGACCACGGCGATCTTGTAGCCGATGCCCCAGGACACGCAGGTGTCGAGGTCTTCCGGCTCGATGACGCCGCGCTCGACAAGGTCGACCGCCTCGCGCAGCAGCGCATAGAGCACGCGGTTCTCGACGAAACCCGGAACGTCCTTCTTCACCACCACCGGCAGCAGGCCGATCGAGCGGATCAGGTCGCGGATCGTCGCCACGGTTTGCGGCGCGGTCTTCTCGCCGGCGATCACCTCGATCATCGGGATGATGTGCGGCGGGTTCGACCAGTGCATGCCCACCATCCGCTCCGGATGCGAGATATTCGCCTGCAGCTTGGTGATCGGGATACCCGACGTGTCGGACGCCACGATCGTGTCCGCCGCTATCAGCCCATCGATGGCGCGATAGACATCGGCCTTGATCGAAATGTTCTCGGGAACGTTCTCGATGACCAGGTCGGCGCCCGATACCGCGTCGGCTATGTCATCGGTGAAGCGAACCGTTCCGGCGCCGGCCGGGGGCGGCGCGATGCCCAGGGAATCGAGCACGGCTTCGGCCACGCCCAGCATGGTTCCAGCCCGCTCGACCGCCGCCGGAGCGACATCGTAGGCCACGACCTGAAGGCCACCTCTGGCGAGCCGCGCGGCCATGCCGGGCCCCATCGTGCCCAGGACCAATGATGGCGATACGTTGGATCATCACGCTGCCCTGCTTTCGGTTGCTGCTTTTGTTTCCGCGACAAGGTCGGCGGCCTTCTCGGCAATCATGATCACTGCCGCGTTGATGTTTCCGCAGACGAGGTCGGGCATGACGGAAGCATCCACCACGCGCAGGCCATCGACGCCGCGAACTCGCAGTTGCGGATCTACGACCGAGGCCGCGTCCGCGCCCATCCGGCAGGTGCCGGCCGGATGATGCACGGTGATGGAGGTCTTGCGGATATGCTCATCGATCTCGTCGTCGCTCTGGCACTTGGGACCGGGGAAGAACTCCGCCTCGATGAAAGGCTGCATGGAAGGTTGCGCCGCGAGATCCCTTGCCACCCGGAAGCCGGCCCGCAGCGATTGCCAGTCCTTCGGCGAGGCCAGGAAATTCTGGTGGATCAGGGGCGCCGCGGAAGGATCGGCCGAGGCGAGTTTCACCGCGCCGCGACTCTCGGGCTGCGTGGCCACCACGCGCGTTGCGAAACCATCGGGAAACGGTTCCTTGAATGGCCTGAAATAGGGCCATGCGGCGAGTGGAGCCGCAGTGAAGAGCAGTTGCACATCCGGCAACGGCCGGTCCGGACCGCTTTTCAGGAAGGCGACGACCCCGCCGGGCACATCGCCCGAAAAACCGCGCCCCGTAAGGTAGGTCTTGGCGAAATCCAGCCCGATGCGATCGGCGCGCATGTTGTGCAGGAACGGCCCCGTGCCGCGGCGTCGGTACATGAGAATGACCGAGACGTGATCCTGCAGGTTCTTGCCGACCGCGGGCAGGTTGACGCGTGTCTGGATGCCGTGCGCCGCAAGCTCGTCCGGCGCCCCGATGCCGGAAAGCATGAGCAGTTGCGGCGTGTTGATCACCCCGCCGGAAAGCAGCACTTCCCTGCGTGCGATGACCGTCCGTTCACTGCCGCGATGGTTAATCGTCACGCCGGTGGCGCGCGTGCCTTCCAGGATGATCTTGGTCGCCGTCGCTTCGGTGAGGACGGTGAGATTGGGCCGCCGCAGGACCGGCCGCAGATAGGCCGACGCGGTCGAGCTGCGCCGCCCCTTGGAGATCGTCATCTGCAGGCGGCCGAAGCCTTCCTGCCGCTCGCCATTGTAGTCGTCGGTCTGCGGGTAGCCTGCCTGCACGCTGGCCTGCGCAAACGCCTCGATCAGCGTGTCCTTGTAGCGGCAGAACTGGGTATTCACCGGACCGGACCCGCCGCGAAAGCGACTCTCGCCCCCTTCCCAGCTTTCCTGTTTCCGGAAATAGGGCAGGACCTTGTCATACGACCAGTCGCTTAGCCCGCTGGCGGCCCAGCGGTCGTAGTCGCCGCGATTTCCGCGCACATAGGCCATGGCGTTGGTCGACGACGATCCGCCGATGACCTTGCCGCGCGCGCACTCGACCCTGCGCCCGCCGACATTGTCCTCCGGCTCGCAGAAATACATCCAGTCGTGCCGGCGCTCGGTCAGGATCT
>NZ_RZSB01000760.1:0-2864 GCF_004023285.1 Mesorhizobium sp. M2A.F.Ca.ET.067.02.1.1 | reverse complement strand
CAGCTGCAACCGACCGGGCTTCGGCGCGTTGCACGCCGGCGAAGTATCTGGGATCATTGCCGGACAGACGGCATGGAGGCTCGATGGTGGCGGCCAATCGCGGGAACGGGGCGTCGGAGCCGAGGCTGGAAGGCCTGCTCGCAGCGTCCAGGGGCCATCCGCGCACGGCGCTGCCGACTGTGGCGAGCGTGGTGGTCACGGTGGCCGCGCTCTATTTCGGGCGCGAGGTGTTCCTGCCGATCGCCGTCGCGCTTCTGTTGACCTTCGCCATCGCGCCTGTCGTGTCCTCCCTGAAGCGCGCGGGGGTTCCGCGCATCGCGGCTGTCATCGCCAGCGTCGCCGGCGCCTTCGCCGCCCTTTCGCTGTTCTCCTTCGTCGTCGCCACCCAGGTCAGCGACCTCGCCCAGAACATCCCCCTCTACCAGATCAACATCCTGACCAAGGTCCGCGCGCTGAAGGAAAACGGCCTCGGCGGCGGCATCATCTCGCGCCTCGGCGGTGTCATCGAGCGCGTCGGCCAGGAGATCGACCGCCAGGAGCCGCAGTTGCCCTCGGCCGCCCAGGCGCCGAAGCGCGAGCCGATCCCGGTCGAGGTCGTCGCGCATGAAAAGCCGCTCGAGGTGCTGCAGAACCTGATCGGCCCGCTGCTCAGCCCGCTCGGCTCCGCCGGCCTCGTCATCATCGTCGTCATTTTCATGCTGATGGAGCGCGAGGACCTGCGCGACCGCTTCATCCGGCTGGTCGGCTATGGCGACCTCCATCGTACCACGCAGGCGCTGCAGGATGCCGGCAAGCGCGTCGGCCAGTATCTGCTGATGCAACTGGTGGTCAACATCATCTACGCCGTGCCCATCACCATCGGGCTCTGGGTGCTCGGCATCCCCAACGCGCTGCTTTGGGGCCTGCTGGCGCTGGCACTGCGCTTCGTGCCCTATATCGGCCCGATCATCGGCGCGCTGCTGCCGCTGTTCCTCGCCTTGGCCGTGGCGCCCGGCTGGTCGCTGCTGTTGTGGACCGCCGCGCTGTTCGTCGTCGTGGAGCTCGTCACCGGCAATGTCATCGAGCCGTGGCTCTATGGCTCGCATACGGGCTTGTCGCCGCTGGCCATCATCGTGGCCGCGATCTTCTGGACCTGGCTGTGGGGGCCGATCGGCCTGGTGCTGTCGACGCCGCTCACCGTCTGCCTGGTGGTGCTCGGCCGGCACGTGCCGCAGTTCGAGTTCCTCGACGTGCTGTTCGGCAACGAGCCGGTGCTGGAGCCGCATGCCAGGCTCTACCAGCGGCTCCTGGCCGGCGACCCGGACGAGGCGACCGACCATGCCGAGGAGATGCTGGAGGATAAGTATCTGTTCGAATTCTACGGCAAGGTGGCGATTCCCGCGCTGCTGCTCGGCGAGCAGGACCGGGAGCGCGGCGTCATGGATGACGCGCAGCGCCGGCAGCTTGCCGACAGCGCCTTGACGCTGGTCGCCAATCTCGACGACAGCGCCCAGCAGGAGGCTGAGGAGGAAGAGAGCGAGCAGGCGGCCGCTGCCGATGAGAAAGCAACCGACAGCAAGGCTGGCGAGAAAAACAAGGCTAGCGAGAAAAACAAGGCTAGCGAGAAAAACCCTGGCGAAGCCAAGCCTGCCGAGGTGGAGGAAGAGGAGGTCGATCTGCCCGACGGCTCGGGGATCGCAGTGCTCTGCGCCGGCGGGCGCGGCGAGCTCGACGACGCCGCCGCCGCGATGCTGGCCCAGGTGCTGGAAGTGCAGGGCGCTTCGGTGTCGAAGGCGAGCTTTACCGAACTCGAGCCATTGGCGATCCGCCGCCTCGACCTCGAAGCCATCGATGCCGTCGTGATCGGCTTCCTCAACCGCCAATCCACCCGGCACGCGCGCTTCATGGTTCGTCGGCTGAAGCGCCTCAAAGCGAAGCTTCGAGTGGGCATCGTTTTCTGGTCGGAAGTCGGCAATGGCGACGTCGAGGCCGCGGCAGAACTGGCTGCCACTCTAAACGCCGACTTCGTGGCATTCGGCATGGTCGACGCGGTGACCGGAGCGCTTTCCAAAAAGGCGGCCGTCACGCTCAAGGCCGGCCATCGGCGCAGACAGCCGGCGCGCCGCAAGCAGCTGCAGGCCGCGGAGTGAAGGCGGAGCGCTCGCCAGTGGCGTAACGGATCGGCAAAACGGTGGGGAAAAGAAAAACTCGCCGGGCCAACCCTGATGCCCAAAGCCCACAGGCCCGGCGAGATTTAAACCTGATCCCCCGATCAGGACCGGCGGGAGGACACCGGCAATCTCTTCATAGCAAGACGGATGCCAGTCCCGAAACGGGACAGTGACGCTTAACGCCGTAAGTCCTGCGGAACGTCCGTTATGTGTTGCTAATGTGCTACAGCTTATAGGCCGCGCCAGCTTTAAAGTTGCACATGCGGACCTATGAAGCCTTGAAAGGGGGTACCTTGAAGAAGACCTATGAGAAGCCTGTTTTGGCCAGGCGTCAAAAGCTGAGCGTCATCACTGCAACGCCGCCATCTTCCATTCCGACCTGATCTGGCCGGACGCCGAAAAGCCCGCCATCCGGCGGGCTTTCTGATTCTGGATGCACGCGGCGGATTTGAACCCGCTGGATCTTCAGCCGCCCGTTGAAGGCACCAGGCATCCGTCGCCGCATCGCCTTCCGCTGTCGTATCGCCGCGTGCAACGCATGCCGTCATCGGCTATGCCGTCGCCAGCCAATTCCGGCGAACCGAAGGAGCATCCGATGACCAGACCCACCATTCTCAAATTCGGCGCCGTCGAGCATGCCGAGGCCGGCGATCTGCCGGGCTGGATCGTCGTCGAAGGCAGGCCGACCATGCAGACCGCCGTGCAGCATACCAC
>NZ_RZSB01000075.1:0-13253 GCF_004023285.1 Mesorhizobium sp. M2A.F.Ca.ET.067.02.1.1 | reverse complement strand
CGGCTCGGCGGTCTCCGGAATTGCGGGGACGGGCGCCCAGGCGGCGACTGGTTTGCTGAGCGGCGCGGCCGCCGGTGCGGCTTCGCAGGCTTCGTCGGCGCAAACTCCGTCCGCTAACGATCTCGCCGGCTATTTCGTGGACGCGCTCTTCCGGCCGGCCGGCAACGCGGCCGCGCCTACAGCGGCGGCAACGCCCCAAAACAACGCGGACGCCGCGGCACAGGCCGCGCGCATACTGACAATCAGCGCTGCGAACGGCGAAATGAGCGCGGATGACAAGGCCTATCTTGCCCAACTCGTGGCATCCCGCACGGGCCTTCCCCAGGCGGAGGCGCAGAAGCGGGTCGACGAGGTCCTGGCGCGTGCCGAGGACGCCAAGAACAAAGCCAAGGCAGCCGCCGACAAGGCCCGCAAGGCGAGCGCCGCCGCTGCACTGGTTGGCGCGCTGTCGCTGGTGATTGGCGCGTTCATTGCTGCGGTCGCGGCAGCGCTAGGCGGCAGGCAAAGAGACGAAGACGAGGCGGGCTATTTGCGCAGCGACTCCCGGACGGTTACGACCGCTGTCGGCTAAAGCATGTCTCCCGAAAGTGGGAACCGGTTTCGGGATAAAGACCTGCGTAAGTCAAAAACCTAAAGCGCATGGAGCGAATCTGAAAGATTGCGACGGCTTTAGAGTGGTTCGCCGCTTCACCGAAGCGGCGAACCACTCTATCTCTTTGTTTTCTCGCAATTTCCAGCGGAAGCCGCTCACACTTTTCCTGCAATTGCTCTAATGGCGCGAAGCGGGACGGCAGCCGTGAAATTGAGACTGCTCGGAGCGAACCGCAACTCCACCGTCGCTCCGAGCTCGTAAGGCAAGGTCCGCTCGAGCACCTCGAAACCGAACCCGCGCCGCTCGGTCTGCTCCAAATCGTCAACACCGCTTTCAGCCCAGACGAAGCGGAGCAGATCTTCCTCCAAACGCCATCCGATGTCGATGCGGCCAGCCCGGTTGGAGCTGGCAAGCGCCCCGTATTTCAACGCGTTCGTCGCCAGTTCGTGGATGGCCAAGCCCATCGTCTCGGCAGCCTTGGGGGCGAGCGTCAATGGCGGCCCCTCGATCGTCAGGTTATCGCCCTCCCGGCCCCCGGCGGCGCGCAATTCCTCGGCGACGATTAATGCCAGGTTGATCTCGATCGACGGACGGCGTGTGATCGCCGCCTGCACGCGGGCGAAAGCGTTGATGCGCCCTTCCAGGTGAGCCGCGGCTTCGTCCAGGGATTCGCTTTTCTCCATCGTACGCCGCACGATCGAGCGGATCACGGCCAGCGTGTTGCGCATATGATGCTGCAACTCGGCGAAGCGAGCCTGCTGCTGTTCCTCGGCTTGCTTCCGGCGCGTGATGTCCTGGCCGACGCCGCCGATATGGGCGACCTTTCCAGCCTCATCGCGCATCGGAAAGCCGGAATCGCGCAGCCAGCGTATCTCGCTGTCGGCCGGCCGGCAGATGCGGTATTCGAAGGTTGCGCGTTCGCCGTCGCGTATGCGCGCGATCTGGCCCAGCACATGCTCGCGATCCTCGGGCACGATAAGGTCGATCCAGGTGGCGAAATTGTCGCCGGCCAGGGCCTTTTGGCGGCTCATCCCGTAAATGGCGTCGAAGGCCGGCGTCAGGTATTCCCACTGCAGCGTGTCGGCATTGCGGGCCCAGAGCACATCAGAGGCGGCTTCGGCGAAATCCCGCAGGGTCTCGTCGCTCTCACGCAGCCGGGCTTCGGCGCGCCCATGCCCGCGCAAGGCCGTCTTGACATCTGCCAGACCGCGTTCAAGCGGCTTGTTGGGCGGGCCCTTGGACATCACTCCTCGTTGGCGTCGAGATGCCTGCCCTCGCGATCGAGATGCAGATAATTGGGATTGAACAGCGCGACATCCTGCAGTGCCTGGAGGTTGGGAATGGTCAGCGTCCTGTCTTTCAGCACGATGAGGTTCGAGGCGCGCAGCTCCTGCAGCGTGCGATTGACGTGAACCGTCGACATGCCCAGCGTCTCGCCCAGTTCCGTCTGCGTCAACGGGAATTCGCAACTGCTGTCGCTTGTGCAGCCGGCGGCCTCCAGCCGGATGAACAGCTCACACAACAGATGCGCCATCCGCTCGAGCGCATCGCGCTGGCCGAGGTTGACTGTCCACTCGCGCTGGATCGCCGCCGCGACCAGCGATTCCCACCACAGAGCCTGAGTGATGCGCGGATGTCCGATCATCATCTCGTCGAAGGCGGCGCGCGAAATCTCCGAGACCGCGACTGGCGTGATGGCGCCGATGGAGTGGTCCATTTCTTTCAGGATGAAGACGTTGAGGTCACAGAGATCGCCGGGGAGGAAGAAAGCAATGATTTGCCGCCGCCCGTCCTCGAGGGTCTTATAGCGGCAGGCCCAGCCCTCGTTGATCAGGTTGATGAACTCAGGTTTCTCGCCTTCGTGGATGATGTCTTCGCGCGCGGCGAAGCGTCGGACGCGTTGCGCCGCAATTCTGACCAGCATCTCCTTGTCGGCCTGCGAAAGCCGCGTGAATTTCTCAAGCTTGCGGATCAGAGGTCGCCTCATCCCAGTCCTCTTTCCCGTGATACACACAATGATGCGGTGGCGACCTTACCTATGTTAATGTCGGACCGCGTAAGACGGTCCAAATGACTCCCCTCGGGAGGCTTGCCATGAACGAGAAATTCGCCGGCGCTCGTGTTCTGGTCATGGAAGACGAGTATTTTCTGGCTGAGGATATCACAAAAGCCCTCTTGGGGCTCGGGCTGACGGTCATCGGTCCCTTCGCGACCCGTGACAAGGCCTTGAACTCCCTTGACCTGGATTGCGTCGACGCCGCCATACTTGATCTCGATCTGGCCGGTGGCATCGACTTTGCCGTGGCGGACGCGCTGCTGGAAAGACGGCTTCCGTTTGTGTTCGCCACCGGCTATGACGCTGCTGCCATCCCCCCACGCTTTGCTGAGATTCGCAGGTTCGAAAAACCTTGCGACGCAATGGAACTGGCGCGCCACATTGTGGACATGACGCGCGAGTCGCTGCCGCTCCCTTGCGATCGATAATGGGTTGGTGCCGGACTAAAGCATGTCTCCCGAAAGTGGGAACCGGTTTCAGGATAAAGACATGCGTAAAAATCGAAACCCAAAGCGCATGGAGCGATCTGAAAGGTCGCGACGCGCTTTAGATGGCCGTCAAATCGAAGCTCACGGCATGGCCATGCCTGACGGCCGATCGCGCGATCATGTTGCTCAATTGCGGCCTCTCGACCGAGCAATCCGGCATGACAGTCAAGATGGCCCTCGTGGCCGCGGCGACCGACACCGGCGAGCGCTGCGAGGAACGCGTTTCCATGTAGTGTTCGATGAGTTCGTTCAGCCGCACAGGATGATATTTGATCAAAGCCGCAACCTCCCTTAGCCGCGCTTTTGTTGTGTTGCATTTGATAATTGCGCCGGCCTCGGGCCGCGCATTAACCCATGCGAGGGAGGCGGAAATTCTTTGGAAACTTCAGCGCGGTCAGGACCCGATCGCAAAAGGGCCCGCCTCGCCTGGGGGTAGAGTTAGGCGGGCCCTCCGGCTCTCTTTGGTTGCCACCGTCTTGTAAGCCAGGGCCGAAATTTATCCGAGCCCGCAAAGAGTCGCTTTAACCTGCGTTATTGTCGGGGGCCTGAGCCGGGCGCAGATATCTTCAGCGTCACCCGGCGGACCCGGTTGAGTGGCGCCTGGGGTCGCCCGCGAGGCGCTCAGCCAAGCAACAAGAGAACAAAATGGTCTCCGCTGCCAATGGCTATGACTTTTCCGACATCAAGGCTGTTGCGCGCGAGCTCGTGCAGTCCGATCCGTCCGTGGCGATAGAGGACATAGTCCGCTCGCTTTACGAAGATCTCTACGAAGGCCAACCCTGCCCGCCGGCGTTGATTGAAGCCGTCAAGCAAGCGTTGCAGCACCCGGCCAGCGGGCAAACAGGCGCAGGTGGTACCTGATGTGCGCCGCTCTTGTCCGCCCTGAGCTGCATCGGCCGCTGAGAGTTATCATGGCAGCGCTGGAGCGGTTTGGCGGCTGAAGGGAACATGCGGCTTCCCCCGGTGTTCGGCATCATGGATGATCTGCGCTCGCCTCGCATCCAGCTCGACCTGGAACATCTTCTCCAAACCCGCCGACGCGCGGAGCGTCTGATCGGCGAAACCGGTTCCGCTATCGCCAGAAGTCGGATTTTGCTGCAGCAGTCCCGACAGTTGCTGGCCAAGATCGGGCGGGACAGAAGCCTTGATCCGCCTTGGCAAAATGCTCAAGGCGCCCGGCCAGATGCGCGCGGCCAGAAATAGCGTCAGGCTTGGTCGCCCAGGAAAATCCTGGCGTCCTTTGCGGCGTCTACGAAAGCTTGGCGCGCCACGCGTGGCGGCTTCTCGTCCCGCAACACCGCAAGGCACGCCCTGATGGCGTGATGCCGGGCGCGGGAGTTGGGCTTCGGCCAGGTATGCAGAAGGACGTCGGCCGCATCCAGCACAGTGACCACCACCCGATCACGATCGATCCGGCCGGGCTGCACGATAACCGGTTTGCGAAAACGTTTGATGCGTTTTGAGCGCATGATCGCTTTTGCCGCTGACCATTCGCCCAAAGAGAAGCGCTCAATCCCCGCCGCCATCAACAACCTATGTTAAGGCGGCGGCGCAATCATCGTGCAACATAGGTTGGCCTTTGTCCCTCACTTAGGCCAGGCCCGGCCTGCAATCCTGTGTCACGGACGAAAACGCAGGTCGGGCTTCATCCGTACGGGTCATGGTGAGCTGCCAGCGTGTTCAAGCCACCAACGACTGATGTGCGGTCTCCGTTCCGACAGCGGAACATTTGAACCTTTCACCGGTTAGCGCACCACCTGCGCCTCTGCTTGCGGGAGCACAGCCTTCAATCCGGGAAGGAAGATCAATGTCAGGCACCGACTTGTGGTTCATCGTCGTCGCGGGCGGTCCCCTCATTCTCATGCTCGTGATCGTCTACGTTCTCCTTACCCGCCGCCGCCGCGGACCGGCAGAGCGGCGCGAGAGCGACCGGGCAACCCAGCGTCTGTACCGGGACGAAGGCGACTAGCGCCTCTGTCCTGGCGAAGCTCGTCAAAGCGTGACGTCAAGCGCGGAACAACGCCGGTCTGCCGCTGTTTACCGAAACATGGGAATGAAGATCGAAAGCCGGAGCAACGGTTGATGGCCAATGACGAGTTGCCGGGAGTGCTGGCGACGCTGCCGGTTATCGATGCAAAGGCGGAGCCGACGCTGAAGAGCGCGGAGGCGGAAGCGTTCTACACGCATGCAATCCGCGAGCTCACCGCCACCGACATTCCTTTTCTGGTCGCCGGGACCTATGCCGTCAGCGCCTATACCGGTGTCGTGCGCCAGACCAAGGACCTCGACATCTTCTGCAAGCCCGGCGATTGCCCACGCATCCTCACCCATTTCAAGGATATCGGCTACGCCGTCGTGATCGAGGATGACCGCTGGCTGGGCAAGGTCTTCCAGGGCCCGCATTTCTTCGACGTGATCTTTGCGTCCGCCAACGGGACCATGCAGGTCAAGGACCAGTGGCTGGAGCATGCCCGCCAGGTCGAGCTGCTGGGCAGCCGGGTCAGGATCATCGGCCCGACCGAGCTTATCTGGTCGAAATGCTTCATCCAGGACAGGGGCCGGCATGACGGCGCCGACATCGCCCATACCATACTCAAGGCGCATGAGCAGATCGACTGGCAAAGATTGCTCTCCTATCTCGACACCCACTGGGAGGTGCTCTTGATGCAGTTGCTGAATTTCAGATGGATCTATCCCAGCGAACGCGACCACATTCCCGACTGGTTGCTCGACAATCTGCTCGACCGGCTCGCCACGCAGCGGCAACTGCCTTCGCCGCGGATGAAGATCTGTCGCGGCCGGCTTCTGTCGCAGGTCGACTACGAGATCGACGTCAAGGAATGGGGCTTCGCCGGCGTCGGCGGCGTTGGAGAATTCCGCGATGGCTGAACAAAGCAGGACGGGCCGCAAAGCGAGCGGCAACGGCAAGGTCAAGATTGCCGCCATGGGCGACCTGCATGTTCAGGAAGATGCGCAGACTTCCTACCGCGACCTGTTCGGCGAGGTTTCCCGAGAAGCAGACGTCCTGGTGCTCACCGGCGATCTCACCAATCTCGGCAAGCCGAAGGAGGCCGAGCTCCTCGCGGAGGATTTGCGCGCCTGCTCCATTCCCGTGGTCGCGGTGCTCGGCAACCACGATTACGAATCCGGCTGCGTCGACCAGATCGCGGCGACGCTCCGCCAGGCCGGTGTCTATCTCCTCGATGGGCAAGCGACGGAGCTGATGGAAGTCGGCTTTGTCGGCGTCAAGGGTTTTGTCGGCGGCTTCGGCTCGCGGATGCTTGGCTCTTTCGGCGAGCCGGCGATCAAGGCCATGGTGGCCGAGAGCGTCAACGAGGCGATGCGGCTCGAGAACGCCATGCGGCAGGTCCGCGCCAAGCGCACGCTGGTGGTGCTTCACTATGCGCCGATCGCGGAGACGGTCGCCGGCGAGCCGCCGGAAATCTTTCCGTTCCTCGGATCGTCGCGGCTTGCCGAAACGATCGACAGGTTCAAGGTGAGCGCGGTCGTGCACGGCCATGCCCATCGTGGCACCTTCGAAGGCCAGACCCCCGGTGGCGCCAAAGTCTATAACGTCGCCATGCACATCACGAAGCCGACGGGCCGTCCCTACGCGCTGCTCGAAATCTGAACGTTACACCTCGTCGAACCGGCTACCCTCCTTGGAAGGGTCCTTCGACAGGACACGCTCCTCTTCATCGTCGGGCAAGGCTTCGTCGCTGTCCTGGAAGGGGTTGTCGTCATCCTCTTCCGGAAGGTCCCCTTCGGCTTCGGCATCGTCCTGCGGATCACCGTTCACCGCGACGCTGTCAGGCAGGATCCTGCTGCCCTCCAGAGCGTCCCAGTCCTGCTGTTCGATGGTCGGCGCTTCGGTTTCGTCGGTCTTTGCAGGCCGCTGTTTGTCGCGCGGGTCCATGAGGTTCTCCATTTCTGAGCTTCAACTGAAGAACCTCTCGCCGAAACAGTTGTTCCGCTTCATATCCAATCACGGATGGTTGGCGCGGTTGCCCGGGAACAGCACGGCGCCTTGTGACTTATCGTGCGGAACCGGGAACTTTCATGCCTCGCCAGCTCGATCTCAGAAGCGGCAAACCTGTCTGGTCTGCCTATCGCTCGCCCGCGGTGCCGGCGGAACGCCTGACCCGAGATGCAAAGACCGATGTCCTGATCGTCGGCATGGGCATTAGCGGCGCGATGATGGCCGAAGCTTTGACCCGCGACGGCCACGCCGTCATTTGCATCGACAGGCGTGGGCCGTTGCAGGGCTCGACGGCTGCCACGACGGCGCTCGTCGCGTTCGAGATCGATCAACCGCTGACAAGGCTGTCCAGGATGATTGGAGGCGATGCCGCGCGGCAGGCCTGGATCCGCTCGCGGCTGTCGCTGCTCAACCTGCGCGGACGCATCGCGGAACTCGATATTCGCTGCCGGTCGGCCGAGACGCCGTCGCTCTATTTGGCCGGCAATCGGCTCGATGCACCGGAGCTGCACAGCGAGGCCGAAGCGCGTCGTGAGGCAGGCATTGGAGCGTCCTTCCTGCCACGCAAGAAGCTGAGAGAAGATTTCGGGATAGAGCGCGCCGCAGCGATTCTGAGCCATGGCAATCTGGCGCTCGATCCACGCAAATTGACGTCCGGACTGCTGATGAGGGCGCTGCTAGGCAAAGCGCGGTTCTATGCGCCGACGGAAGCGACGGCGATCGAAGATACCCGCCTCGGCGTGACGGTGGCGACGCGCCAGGGTCCGAGGATCCATGCTCGCCATCTTGTGCTCACGACCGGCTACGAGCTGCTCGATATCGTGCCGAAGATACGCCATCGCATCATCTCGACATGGGCGATTGCCACCCGGCCGCAGCCGGAGAAGATCTGGCCGCTCGCCGCCCTGATCTGGGAAGCTTCGGACCCTTATCTCTATCTCAGGGCGACAGCCGATGGTCGCGTGATCTGCGGCGGCGAAGACGAGGAGTTCACCGACGAGGAGAGGCGTGACGCCCTGATCGCGGAAAAGAGGGACCGACTTGAGGAGAAACTCGGCAAAATCTTCCCGCGACTCGACACCGCGGCGGAATTCGCCTGGACCGGCTCGTTCGGAGCCACCGACACCGGACTTCCGACTATCGGCAGTGTGTCCGGCCACGCGCGCGTTCATGCGGTGATGGGCTACGGCGGAAACGGAATCACGTTTTCACAGATCGCGTCCGAGATCGTCTCGGCTTCCATCGCCGGCAAGGAGGATGCGGATGCGAGCCTCTTCGAGTTCAAGGGATGATCCTCCAGGCTGTCTCCGACAGATTAATGCATGTCGCCCAAAAGTGATCTCGGTTTTGGGAAGACGACATGCATGAAACAAAAACCTAAAGCGCGTCGCATGAATCCGGTTTAACGCGACGCGCTTTAGAGGCTACGCGATCTGTTCGAACGTGCACTGCCGCGGCGCCTTGTCCGGTCGCCAGCGCAGCAACCTCGTGCCATGCCGGAAGCGCTCACCGGTGACATGGTCGAAACGAACCTCGACGACCAGGTCCGGCTTCACCGGCTCCCATTCACCGCTGCGCTCGGTGCTCCAGCGGCTCGGACCGCCCGGCGCCTTGCCGGTGAAGCCCGGCCCTCCGCGCAACGCCTCGAGCTTCGCCGTGAGCGCCGCGCGGTCTTCATTGGCGATGGTCGATGTGAAGCCGACATGATCGAGCTGCCCATTGTCGTTGTAGAGGCCGAGCAGAAGCGATCCGACCTGTCGTTTGCCGTTCAGATAGCGGAAACCGCCGACCACGCAGTCGGCGGTGCGCAGCCGCTTGACCTTGACCATCGCGCGCTCGCCTGGCCGATATGGCTCGTCGAGCATCTTGGCGACGACACCATCGGTCGGGCCGTGGCCGGCGCCTTGCAGCCATTGCCTGGCGGTGGCGACATTGGTGGTCGATGGCGACAGCTGGAGGCCGGGATTGGTCGCCTTGGACAGAAAGGCCTCCAAAGCCTCGCGCCGGGCCCGCAAGGGTCGTTCGAGCATGATCTTGCCTCCCGGGGAGACCAGCATGTCGAACAGGATCAGCCGCGCCGGCGTCTCGATGCTGAGCTTGCGGATACGGCTCTCCGCGGGGTGCAGCCGCATCTGCAGCGCATCGAAGGAAGCGCGACCGTCGATCTCGATGACGATCTCGCCGTCGACGATGAAATCCTCCGCATCGAGGCTCTGCATCGTCGCCACCAATTCGGGAAAGTAACGGCCAAGCGGCTTTCCGGATTTCGCCCTGAGATCGACGGCCTTGCCGTCCTTGAAGGCAAGGCAGCGGAAGCCATCCCATTTCGGCTCGTATTGCCAGGAACCATTTCCCTCGGGCAAGGCTTCCGCCGTTCGCGCTTCCATCGGCGGCGTTTCCGATGGCAACGGCAAGTCGCTCCGGCGCGCCGCTACCATCGTTCTTCCGTGTCATGGTGCGGCAGGTCGATGCCGCAGCAGACCCAGCCGAGCCGTTGCGAGGAACCGTAATTGTGACGCGGCTCAAGCCCGGACGGATCGTCAAAGGTCCCGATATGCATCGCGACCTCGTACGGGTTCGCGTCATAGGCAAGGGTAAGAGGCGTACCGCAGGACTGGCAGAAGCTTCTGCGGGCAATCGGCGAGGAGCGGCGGTAGGTTGGTTCCGTGGTCAGCCACGAGAGGCCGGCGACAGGCGTCCAGCCAAGCACGGCGAAGGCGCTCCCGGTCGTGCGCCGGCACATATCGCAATGGCAGTAATGCACGCGCGGCTCCCCCGTCAGGCGGTAGCGGATGTTGCCGCACAGGCATCCGCCGTATCGCTCGAGGGCTGCGTTTCGCGTAAAGACGTCCGCATGTTCCATCAAGCTTGAACGCTCGATCGAAGATGCGGTTTCGATAGCGCGAGATTTTACGCGTCGAGATCGATCAGGGCGATGCCGAGGCCCGGTCGTTTCGTACGCCGCAGATGGACGGATTCCGTCACCGTGACTTCGAGGGTCGGCTTCACCACGCCTTCCAGCAGGTGCCCACCGCGGGTGGATCCGTCGCTCAGGCCCAGCACCGCATGCAGATGCAGGCTTGGCTTGCCGCTGTCGTCGACGGCGATGTCGCCGATGGCGCTCAGCACCTCACACTGCTCGTCGACCGGTAGCTTGCGGTAGGATTTCGAGCCGAAATCGAACCAGCCGACCGTTGCTCTTTCGAAAGCGCCGATTGCCGTCAGCGAGGCGCCGGTAATTCCCTTCTGCCCCGCGAAAGCCGTGAGGGAGGCGAAGGCTTCCTCGCCCGGATCGAGCACGACCACAAATATTCGTTGTCCAGAGGTTTCAGTGACCAGCTTCGATTTCATGATGCCCTACTGACGGAGAGATGGACTGGCACAGAACGCCTCGCCACGCTGCATGTTCCCGGCGAAGCCTCGCGGCACTCCGGTTGAGCAGGAGCCTCACAGTTTGGTGAAGTGTCGCGGTTCTGCGTTCAGCGCCGGAACAATGGAACCATCGAAAGGTTAGCGCACAAGACCAGCCAGCCAGGAGCGAGCCATGTCCCAGCCTTCCACATCAAACAACGGGTTCAGTCGAAGAAGGTTCATGGCAGGTACTGTTTCGGCGGCGGCAGCACCGTTGCTAGCATCGACCGCGCGGGCTGAGGCGCCAGTCATCCCCCAAACAAAATTGAGGCAGCCGGTCGTAACGTCGCTCAGGATCAACGAGCAGCCCTATGAACTTTCGCTCGACACCCGAACCAGCCTGCTCGACGCCCTCCGCGATCATGCCGGCCTTACCGGCACCAAAAAGGGCTGCGACCACGGCCAGTGCGGCGCCTGCACGGTGCTGGTCGACGGCAAGCGGGTGCTGTCTTGCCTGAGCTTCGCCGTGATGAACGAAGGCAAGGACATCACGACGGTCGAAGGGCTCGCCTCCAGCGACGGCAAGCTGCATCCGATGCAGCAGGCCTTCATCGACCACGATGCCTTCCAGTGCGGCTATTGCACGCCGGGCCAGATCCTGTCGGCGATCGGTTGCGTCAATGAAGGTCACACCGAATCCGAGAATGACATCCGCGAATATATGAGCGGCAATATCTGCCGCTGCGCCGCCTATCCCAACATCGTCGCCGCCATCCTGCAGGCGCGCGACGAGACGAAGGGAGCCTGACATGCGTCCGTTCGTCTATGAACAGCCTGCCGACGTCTCCGCGGCGGTCGCGATCGCGTCCCGGTTCACGACCAACGACGATCAACCCACGCGAGCAAATGCGCAGTTCATCGCGGGGGGTACCAACCTTGCCGACTACATGAAACTCGGCGTGGCGGAACCCAACCGCCTGCTTGATCTCAACCGGCTCAAGGAGTCTGAACTGAGGCAAATCCGGGTAACCGATGACGGCATCCGCTTCGGCGCCCTGGTGCGTATGGGCGAGGCTGCGGATCACCGAGAGGTCAAGGAGCGCTATCCCGTCATTGCCGACAGTTTGCGTTTGGCGGCAAGCGGCCAGATCCGCAACATGGCAAGCCTGGCCGGAAACATCCTGCAACGCACGCGCTGCGAATATTTTCGCGAGACGTCTTGGCAATGCAACAAGCGTGTGCCTGGCTCCGGCTGCGCGGCGATGGAAGGCTTCAACCGGCAGCATGCGGTTCTGGGGGACAGCGATGCATGCATCGCCACTTACCATGGCGATTTCGCCCAGGCGTTGATCGTGCTCGATGCTGTCGTCCATGCCGAAGGCTCGCGCGGCGCACGAAAGATCCCGTTCGCCAAGCTGCATCGGCAGCCCGGCGACACCCCGCATATCGAGACCGATCTCGCCGCCGAGGAGATCATCACCGCCATCGAAGTGCCGGCTCTGCCGTGGGCACGGCGCTCGCTTTACCTGAAAATCCGCGACCGCGAATCCTATGCCTTTGCGCTGGCTTCGGCGGCCGTCGCGCTCGACCTGGACGGCGAGACCGTGCGCGAGGCACGCATTGCGCTCGGCGGTGTGGCGACCGTGCCCTGGCGTGCCGGCGCGGCCGAACAAAGCCTGCAAGGAAAGAAACTCGACGAGACATCGGCAGAAGCGGCGGCCGACGCCGCCTTCGCCCAAGCCCAACCGCGCCAGCACAACGCATTCAAGATCGAGCTTGGAAAACGAACGCTGGTGCGGGCGCTGCTTGAAACCCGAGACATGAAGGTGTGACCATGGACGCTGCCGCTCCCAGACCCAAGGAGAACATGGGCGAACCGCTGCCGCGCGTCGATGCACGGTTGAAAGTCACCGGACAAGCCCACTACCCCGCCGATCTGCCCACCGCCAACATTGCTTATGGCGCGCTGGCCACCAGCAGCATTGCCAAGGGCAAAGTGACGAAGCTTCGTCTCGACGACGCCCGCGCGGTGCCCGGCCTGCTCGACATCGTCACCTATGGCGACATGGACAAGGTCGACAAACCGAAATTCGGCAATTCCGGCGCGACTTCTATCGGACCGCTGCACGATCGGACGATCTTCCATGACGGTCAGATCGTCGCGCTCGCGGTTGCTGAGACATTCGAGGCGGCCGAAGAAGCGGCGCGGCTGATCCGCGCCGAATACGAGGAAGAGAAGCCGACTGCGACTTTCGACAGCCCGGGGACGGCGACCATCCCTGCCGCCGGAAAGAGCCCTCTGTTCAAGGAAGATGTTAAGGCGGGCGACTTCGATGCGGCCTATGCCGATGCCGCGGTCAAGATCGACCAGCGCTATTCGACACCCACGCAGCATCACAACCCGATCGAGCTGTTTTCAACGACGGCCTTCTGGGAAGGCGACCAACTGACCGTTCACGAGCCGTCGCAGAATGTGACCGGCTGGAAGGTCGAGCTGGCAAGGCAGTTGAAGATTGATCCTGCGAAGGTACGCATCGTCAGCCCCTTCATCGGCGGGGCCTTTGGCTCGAAGGGGCCGATGACTCCGCGCACGGCAATCGTGGCGGTGGCCGCCAAGCGCCTCGGACGTCCGGTGCGCTGCGTGACCAGCCGCATGCAGGCATTCGGCACGCAGACCTACCGGGCCGAAACCCGGCACCGCATCCGCATCGGCGCCGGCAAGGACGGCCGCATCACCGCCTTCGCGCATGAAGGCTGGGAGGTGACGTCGCGCCCGGACGCCTATGT
>NZ_RZSB01000759.1:0-2869 GCF_004023285.1 Mesorhizobium sp. M2A.F.Ca.ET.067.02.1.1 | reverse complement strand
ACGCACAGCGCCGCAAGCAGGAGCGGCGCGCCGCGCGACAGCGAGTTCTGGATCGAGAACCAGGAGCCGAAGCCGCCCCGCCACATCGTCTCATAAAGCTGCACCGGCGACTTGCCGACAGCCAGGATGAACAGGCTGAACAGCACCATGCCGACGACCAGCGCCGCGAGCGGAATGACGAAGGCCTCCGCCCGCCTCGCGGTCCATTCGAGCGCCGCCCGGTATCCTCCGGCGTCGAGGATGGTCCGCACGTCCGGGCTGCTCACAGTGTCCGCCATATCCCGTCTCCCTCGGCCTGCTTGAAGCGTGCCTCAAGCTCTTGCTCGGATGCATGTCGTCATCCCAAAACCGCCGCGCAGTTTTGGGCGACACGCAATGCCTCAGGCCGTCGAGCCGACGATGCCCTCGACGAGATAGTCCATGCTTTCGAGCTCGATGGCGGTCTCGACGAAGGCCTGGCCTTCGGTCGCGACGACGGCGCCCTTGTTGCTCTTCAACGGTCCCTTGATGACGGAGAAGCCGCCCTTCATCATTTCGGCCAGCGTGGCGTCGAACTGCTTGCGTGCCGCTTCGCCGACGGCGGGGCCGAGCGGGCTCATCTTGACGAAGCCGTCGGCCAGTCCGCCACGCGTGAAATTGGGCAGCGGCTTGCCGGCGATCAGGTCGTCGACGAACATCTTGTAGACCTTGGCCCAGTTCCATTCCGCGCCGGTCAGGTATTTTTCCGGCGCCAGCGGGCTCTGGTTGGCGTGGTAGCCGCAGATGAAAGCGCCGCGACCGGCGGCTGTCTCGACCACCACCTTGGGGCTGTCGACATGGCAGGTGACGACGTCGGCGCCCTGATCGATCAGCGCATTGGTGGCCTCGGCCTCCTTCACCGCCAGCGACCACTCGCCGGTGAAGATCACCTGGCAAGTGATCGCCGGATCGACTGAGCGGGCGCCGAGCAGGAAGGAGTTGATGTTGAGCAGGACCTGCGGGATCGGCTTGGCGGCGACGAAGCCGAGCTTCTTCGACTTGCTGGTGTGGCCGGCGACGACGCCGTTCAGATACTGGCCCATGCCGATATAGCCGAAATAGGAGCCGGCGTTCATCGGGTGCTTGTCCTTGTTCCACATGCCGCCGCAATGGCGGAACTGCACGTCGGGGAACTTGGCGCACATGGCCAGCATATGCGGATCGAAATAGCCGAAGGAGGTCGGGAAGATCAGCGAGGCGCCGTCGAGATTGATCATCGATTCCATCGTCTTCTGGACGTCGACCGTCTCGGGGACGTTCTCTTCCTCGACAATGGAGATGCCTTCGACCCCCTTCAGCGACGCCGCGCCTTCGGCATGCGCCTGGTTGTAGCCATAGTCGTCCTTCGGACCGACATAGATGAAGCCGACGGTGGCGGCGGCGGCGCGCGCCGCGCGGATCGGAAAGGCCGCCGAGGCCAGACCGAGCGCCGCCCCGGCGGCGGAGGTCTTGAGCAGATTGCGGCGGCTAAGCATGAATTTTCCGGTCATATCGAATGCTCCCCTTTCTTGGACCCTGATGGGGTCGGTTAACACCTCGTCAAGAAAGTGCATGCAATCGCTGTGCCAGTTCCTTTTTTTGATTTTCCGTAATAAAATCAATAAATGAATTTAGAGGGCATGCATAAACTAAAGGCAAGTGCATGCACTTTTTGCCTGATAAATGATCAATTTGACATTGAGGTCAAAATCTAGGCATACAGGGATGCGGGCCTTGAGTCGAAACAGCCCGTGGACCGTCCACCTCGCGGGCCGTCGACAATAAACTGGGCGGAGGAGACGTGTCGGGAAAGCGTGGCTTGGTCAGGTCGGGCACGACCGTGGATCAGATGGTGCGGGCGATCGCGGACCGCATCGTCACCGGCTATCTGCGTCCCGGCGAAAAGCTCGACGAGGGCTCGCTCGCCGCCCGCTTCGACGTTTCGCGCACGCCGGTCCGGGAGGCGCTCAGCCAGTTGAGCGCCATTGGGCTGGTCGAGAGGCGGCCCAACCGAGGCGCCATCGTCGCCGTGGTCACGCAGGAGCATCTGGCCTCGATGTTCGAGAGCATGGCCGAGCTGGAGGCGATCTGCGCGCGCTTCTCCGCCGAGCGCATGACCGGCGCCGAGCGCCGCTCGCTGGAGATGGAGCATCAGGCGTCGGCGCGCATGGTGCAGCTCGGCGCCGAGGAGGACTACGAGTATTTCAACACCGAGTTCCACAGCAGGCTTTATCGCGGCGCCCACAACACGCATATCCACGAGCTGACGGTGGCGACCCGCAGCCGGCTGGCGCCGTTCCGGCGCGCGCAATTCATGCTGCCGGGCCGGCTGGCCAAGTCCTGGCAGGAGCATGATGTGATCGTCACCGCGATCATGCGCGGTGACGCGGCGGCCGCGGGCAAGGCGGCCCGGGATCATGTCTCGATCGTCAGCGAGGCGAGCGCGGTGTTCGCGACCGTCGATCCAATGGAGTCGAGGCTCAGCCGATCCGCGCGTCGATGATCTCGACCAGACAGGCGCTGGTGGTTGACGGCGGCGAGAGCATCGGCTGATCTGGTCCAGCAAAGCGGACTTGCGCCGGCGGCGATGATCGGTCAAATCATAAGCTCACTTTGACAGGATCAGTCATGCAAGCTGCAAAACAGCAATACCGCGCCAGGCATTTTGTCGCCTGCGGTATTTCTTTTGCGCGCGCCGGATATCACTGATCATGCGCTGCTGCCGCCACGAGAACCTGCAGCGCGCGGAGGAGACCAAGGTCGGCTCGCATGTCGTTCGCGACGGCTGGACCGAAGGGGTGCAAGGGACGCTGCACCCGGCCTTTCGGCCGGCCATCAGGCGGGCGTCCGTCCTCGGATAAGCAGCTTAGAT
>NZ_RZSB01000758.1:0-2877 GCF_004023285.1 Mesorhizobium sp. M2A.F.Ca.ET.067.02.1.1 | reverse complement strand
CCGCTTCCGGGCAGAGTTCCAGCGCCTTGAACATCGGCATGGCCGAGCGAACGCCCTGGATGCGGGCGATGTAGCAGGCGGTGGAGACGACGCCGCGCCGGCCGCCGCCGACGATGACCGGCCGGTCCTTCAGCGCCGGATTGTCGCGCTTTTCGATCGCCGCGTAGAAGGCGTCGCAATCGATATGGGCGATCTTCAGCCGGTAGAGCTCGGCGTGTCGGACAAGGCGCGGACTGCCGCAGCGATCGCAGCGCCGCGTCTCAGAGCGCTGGAACGCCAGGCAGTCACGGCAAAAACCGTGTTCGGGATTGTTGACAGGAGCCGCCATCGCTGCGAACATAAAGAGAACAAACGCAATGGTACGACAGCGCAGGGCTGGCAACAAGCTTGGCCTGGGGAGAACGCATGAGCACGACCATAGCACCGCTGACCCCCGAGCGCTGGGCCGATTTCGAGGACCTCTTCGGCAAGCAGGGCGCCTGTTACGGCTGCTGGTGCACGCATTTCCGGCTGGCACCGGCGGAGCGCCGCGCCAGCGACAAGGAGCGCAATAAGGATCTTATCAAGTCGAGGCAGGTCCGCCGCCGGGGCTCCTGGCGTTCGAGGAGGGCAAGGCCGTCGGCTGGATGCAGGTCGGCCCGCGCGCAGACGTGCCCGAGTGGAACAATCAAGGGAGGGGTTCGGCGCCGGTTGACCCGGCCGACGCCGGCGACCCGGATGTCTGGGCGATCTCCTGCTTCTTCATCCGCGTCAAAGCGAGGGGCCGCGGCGTCACGCACCGGCTCGTCAAGGGCGGCATCGCCTTCGCCCGCGAGAATGGCGCGAGGCTGCTGGAAGCCTGCCCGATCGACCTGTCGCGCGATTCGCGTTCGATCGGGCTTTTCGTCGGTTCGTCGCGGGTGTTCGAGAAGGCCGGCTTCGAAAGGCTAGTGGAGCGCAAGCCCGGCCGGCCGCTGATGCGGCTGGTGCTTTAGCCGGATACGCTTTTGGCCTACAGTCGGCGTCTTGCGGCTGTAACGCTTCTTGCCTACCAGAAGCACCATTGTTTCGTCTTCCGACAGCACGGAGAACCGACGTGAAGCGTATTTTGCCACTTGCCTTTGCCCTCGCGCTCAGCGCGCCAGCCTTTGCCCAGACCGTGGACAATCAAGGCGCCAAGCAGCTTTCCGACGATCTGGCGCGCTATTTCGGCAAGCAGGCGTTCGACAAGGGCGTGCTCAAGGTTTCGGTGGAGGGCGACGCCTACAAGATCGCGCTCGACATCAAAGCGCTCGTCAATGCGGTGCCGGAGCAGAAGCTCCTGAAGTTCGACATGGCCCCGTACGCGCTGATGGTGAAGCCGCGCAGCGACGGGTCGTGGGACGTCTCGTCAAATTTCTCGCAGGGCGCCTCATTCGAGCTCGAAGGGCCGGAGGGCCGCCAGAGCATGGAATTCACGATCAAGGACGGCAAGCTGACCAGCGTCTACGATCCGGCCCTTGCGGCCTTCACCAATGCAACCAGCTCCTTGGCCGGGATGACAATGACGTCCCGGGACGCCAAGCAGCAGGCCGATGCCTCGACCGGCGCCGGCACCGCCACGGTTGTCGCGACCAAATCCGCCAGTGGCGGCGTCGACTTCAGGGCGACTCAAAAGGTCTCGGACTTCGTCGAGACCATCAAGATCAACGATGCCGACAACGGGATGAATTTTCCGCTTACCTTGAAAACGCCGGAACTTTCCGTTGACGCAAACGGCAAGGGCGTCCGGACCAAGCCGCTGCTCGACCTGCTCGCCTTTGCCGTGGCGAATGAGGACGAAGCGAAACTCAAGGCGAACCAGGCAGAGCTCAAATCGCTGATGCTGGCCGCGCTGCCGATCTGGCAAAGGATCGACGGCAATTACGGCTTCAAGGATTTCGAGGTGGAGAGCCCTGTCGGCAAGTTCGGGGCGAAGCAATTCAGCACCGCATTCGGCATGGACGGCGTCTCCCAGAACGGCAAGGTCGATTACACGATCAAGGCATCGGGGCTGACGATCCCGCATCAGACCCTGCCCGAATGGACCACCCCCTTGCTGCCAACCGACGTCGACCTGAATTTCGGCGGCGCCAATATCGATCTCGATACGATGGCGAAGAAGGCGATCGAAGCCTTTGATCTCAATAAGGAACCACCGCTTTCGGATGAATTCGGCAAGGCTCTGGTCGCCGATTTCAAGGCCAAGAATCCCAAGGTCGTCATCGGGCACAGCACGGTGAAAAACGGCGACATCGAGGTCGCGCTGGAAGGCGAGATGACATTTCCAGGCGAGAAACCGGATGCGAGCGTGACCATCGACGTCGCCGGCTATGACAAGATCGTCGATGCCCTGAAGGAAGGCGCCAAGAGCGATGAGCAGATGGCGCAGGCCTTTCCCTTTGCCCTGGCCGTCAAGGGCTTCGGCAAGACGTTGCCGGACGGTCGCCTGGAGTGGGTGATCAACACCAAGGCCGATGGGTCCGTCGCGGTCAATGGCGCTATGCTGAAGGGCCCGGACGAGGTCCAGGACGACAGCGCGGGACAGGACGACAATTCGAGCGGCGATGACGGCGCGAACGGAACGGACGATTCCACCGGAGGCGACGATTCGGACGGCGGCGACAATGGCGGGGCGGGCGCAAAGCTGCAGCCCTGAGCGTTTAAGCTAGTTCCCAGACACAGGGATCTTGAAGGGTTGCCGTTTGTTCCGGCGCAAGATTTTCCGTTCATTTCCGTGAACTCAGCGCAAACGCCTGGGATTGGTTGAAGCCGACTCCAACGTCGTCATTCTATGGCGGAGCAAGGAGCGGAGCGACGCGCGCAGACCATAGAATCCATGCCGTGACTTGGAAGCGCCGCCACGGTGCGGAATTCTGC
>NZ_RZSB01000757.1:0-2883 GCF_004023285.1 Mesorhizobium sp. M2A.F.Ca.ET.067.02.1.1 | reverse complement strand
GATCGGAAAGCCACACCGTCGCGCCGGCGCGCTCAGGCTGGTGGCAGAGCTTCTGCAGCGCACGCGCGCCGGCGCGACGGTGTGGCTTTCCGATCCGACCTGGCCGAACCATCCGCCGGTGATGCGCGCCGCCGGCCTTGAGGTTCGCAACTATCCCTATTTCGATGCCGCCTCCGGCGCTGTGCGCTTCGACGAGATGCTGGCGACGCTCAGGACGGCCAACAGCGGCGATGTCGTGCTGCTGCATGGCTGCTGCCACAACCCGACCGGCGCCAATCTCGATCTCGATCAGTGGGCGAAGGTCGCCGACGTTCTCCTGGAGCGCGGCCTGCTGCCCTTCGTCGACATCGCGTATCAAGGCTTTGGCGAGGGCCTGGACGCCGATGCCGCAGGCTTGCGGCTCTTGGCCGACAAGGTGCCCGAGATGGTCGTCGCCTCGAGCTGCTCGAAGAATTTCGCCGTCTATCGCGACCGCGTGGGTGCTGCGATGATCATGGCCAAGGACGGCGCGCAGGCCGATGTGGCGATGAGCCAGATGCTGGCGGCGGCGCGGGCGCTTTATTCGATGCCGCCGGATCATGGCGCCGCGGCGGTGCGCATGGTGCTGGAAGACGCCGGCCTGAGGAAAGACTGGGAGACGGAGCTCGAGGAGATGCGGCTGCGCATGCTGAGATTGCGCGTCGCTTTTGCCGAAGCATTGCGCCGGCAGTCCAACTCGGATCGCTTCGATTTCGTCGCCAGCCATCGCGGCATGTTTTCCAGGCTTGGGCTGACGGAGGCACAGGTGGAGCGCCTGCGCACCGATCACGCCGTCTACATGGTCGGCGACAGCCGCATCAACGTCGCCGGCCTGCCGGAGGACGGCATGGACGATCTCGCCAAGGCGATTGTCTCAGTGCTCGACTGAAGTCTCCAACTGCTGTGGACAACCCGTTTCGGCTTCCGACCAGGATTGGTCGGACGCCGGCCGCGGGGTAGGCTCGATCCATGAAGCCCTCGAAAGACATTTCCCGGCTGATCGAGATCATGGCGGCGTTGCGCGCGCCGAAGACCGGCTGCCCGTGGGATATCGAGCAGAACTTTTCGACCATCGCGCCCTACACGCTCGAAGAGGCCTATGAAGTGGCTGATGCTATCGCGCGCGGCGATTTCGACGACCTGCGCGAGGAACTGGGCGACCTATTGCTGCAGGTCGTCTACCACGCGCAGATGGCCGAGGAGATCGGCGAGTTCGCTTTCGGCGATGTCGTCGAGGCCATCACCACCAAGATGATCCGCCGCCATCCACACGTCTTCGGCGACGAGACGGCGCGCAGCGCGGGCATGGCCAAGGGCATGTGGGAGAAGATCAAGGCTGAGGAGAAGGCTGAAAAGCGCAGTGCCCGCATCGCGCGCGGGCTCGATCCGGAAGATCACGGCAAGGGTTATCTCGACAGCGTGCCGGTCGCGCTCCCCGCCCTGACGCGTGCGCTGAAACTGCAGGAGAAAGCAGCGCGCGTCGGCTTCGACTGGAGCGAGGCTGCCCCCATCCTCGACAAGATCGAGGAGGAGATCGGCGAATTGCGCGAAGCGCTTGCCACAGGCGATGCCGCGCCGATCAAGGACGAGTTCGGCGACATGTTGTTTGCCGTCGTCAATCTCGGCCGCCATCTAAAGCTCGATTCGGAAGCGGCGCTCAGCGGCACCAATGAAAAGTTTCGCTCGCGCTTTCACTATGTCGAGCAGGCCCTGGCGGCTTCGGGCGGTTCGCTGGAGAAGGCGACGCTCGACGAGATGGAAGCGCTCTGGCAGCAAGCCAAAAGCGCCAAGTAATCAGCCGGTTAGCTGCCGTTCTTGCGATGCAGGCGGCTCTCGATCTCCTGCCGGGCGCTGCGCGTGGCCGTGAGCGAGAGAGTGATGCTGCCGTCCTCATTGTCAGTGCGCGAAACGATGTCGCCGTTGCGGTACAGCCAGTCGACCTGGCCGAGCTGGGCCGGGCTCAACGTCACCGTCATCGTTTCCAGCTCACCCGACACGCGCGTCTCGATGAGTGCCTTCAGCGTGTCCAGTCCCTCGCCAGTCACCGCCGAAATCGCGATCGGCGGCGACTTGCCGCTCAAGCCCTCCGCGAGCAGCCGCTCGCGATTGCCTTCGTCGAGCAGGTCGATCTTGTTCCAGACCTCGATCACGCGGTTCGTGTCGGCGGCGTCGACGCCGAGATCGGCAAGGATGCGTTCGACATCCTCAGCCTGGGCCGCCGTGTCCGGATCGGAGATGTCGCGCAGATGCAGCACCAGATCGGCCTCGACGACCTCTTCCAGCGTCGCCCGGAAGGCGGCCACCAGATGCGTCGGCAGGTCGGAGATGAAGCCGACCGTATCCGACAGGATGATCGGCGTGCCGTGCGGCAGCCGCACGCGCCGCAAGGTGGGGTCGAGCGTGGCGAACAGCATGTCCTCGGCCAGCACCCCTGCCCCGGTCAGCCGGTTGAACAGCGTCGACTTGCCGGCATTGGTGTAGCCCACGATCGCCACCACCGGAAAAGGCACCTTCTTGCGCTTGGCGCGGTGCAGGTCGCGCGTGCGCCGCACCGTTTCCAGCTCGTGCTTCAGCTTGGTGATCTTGTCCTGCAGGATGCGGCGGTCGGATTCGATCTGGGTTTCGCCGGGGCCGCCGAGGAAGCCGGCGCCGCCGCGCTGCCGCTCGAGGTGGGTCCAGCTGCGCACCAGCCGACCCTTCTGGTAGTTGAGATGCGCGAGCTCGACCTGCAGCGTGCCTTCCTTGGTGCGCGCCCGCTCGCCGAAGATCTCGAGGATCAGCCCGGTGCGGTCGAGCACCTTGGCATTCAGTTCCTTTTCGAGATTGCGCTGTTGAACCGGCGTCAGCGGATGGTCGACAATGGCC
>NZ_RZSB01000756.1:0-2898 GCF_004023285.1 Mesorhizobium sp. M2A.F.Ca.ET.067.02.1.1 | reverse complement strand
GCCATGGTCTTTCAGAATTACGCGCTCTATCCGCATATGACGGTTGCGGAGAACATGGCGTTCTCGCTCATGCTCAAAGGTGTTCCGAAGGCGGATAGCGATAAAGGTGTTAAGCGGGCAGCCGAAATCCTCGGGCTGGTTCCGCTGCTGTCGCGCTATCCGCGGCAGCTCTCAGGCGGCCAACGTCAACGCGTCGCCATGGGCCGCGCCATCGTTCGCAATCCGCAGGTGTTCCTGTTTGATGAACCGCTCAGCAACCTCGATGCCAAGCTCAGGGTGCAGATGCGCGCCGAGATCAAGGAGTTGCACCAGCGGCTGAAGACCACGACGGTGTATGTCACGCATGACCAGATCGAGGCCATGACCATGGCAGATAAGATCGTGGTCATGCACGACGGCATGGTCGAACAGATCGGGCCGCCGCTAGATCTATACGACCGGCCGAACAACCTGTTCGTGGCAAGCTTCATTGGTTCTCCCGCCATGAACATGCTCAAGGGAACAATCCTGACTGAAGGCACGCCGCGGTTCCAGGGCGAAGGAGGGATTTCGGTGACTTTGCCCGCGCCGTTCTCCATCGGCAATGGCGAGCCCGTCGTGCTGGGGATACGGCCCGAACATTTGCGGCTGGCCGACAATGGCATTCCAGTCACCGTGGTGGTGATCGAGCCTACCGGTTCTGAAGTACAGATCATCGGCCGGACGGCGGGAGGTGAGGATATCGTCGCCAATTTCCGGGAACGTCATTCCTTCACGCCTGGAGAAACCATCCAACTGTCGGTCGAGCCTGATCACGTTCATCTCTTTCACGGCGAAACCGGCAAGCGCATCGATAAGCCCTCGCAGCGGTAGGCGACACGCAACGACGAAGAGACAGGAGGAAACGAGCATGAAATTCACCAGACGCGACGTGATCCGCACGACCGCCGGCGCCGCCGCCGGCATGTTAGGGGGCCAGTTCGTTGGCTCTCCGGCCTTTGCCCAGGAGGCTTTGAAGTACAAACCGGAGGATGGCGCAAAGCTGAGGCTCCTGCGCTGGTCGCCTTTCGTGCAGGGTGACGAGGACCAGTGGTTGAAGAACACCAAACGGTTCACCGAAATGACGGGGGTGGAGGTCCGTGTCGACAAGGAGAGCTGGGAAGACATTCGCCCCAAGGCTGCGGTCGCAGCGAATGTCGGCTCAGGTCCGGACCTGATGTTCGTCTGGTTCGACGATCCGCACCAGTACCCTGACAAGCTTCTCGACGTGACGGAACTGGGCGATTATCTCGGGAAGAAATATGGCGGCTGGTACGATGGGCCGAAACAGTATGCGACGCGCGAGGGCAAGTTCATCGGCCTGCCTCTGGCCACCATCGGCAACGCCATCGTCTACCGCGAAAGTTGGGTGAAGGAGGCCGGTTTCTCGGAGTTTCCGAAGGACACAGCCGGCTTCCTCCAACTCTGCAAGGCGCTCAAGGCCAAAGGTCATCCTGCCGGCTTCACGCATGGCCACGGAGTCGGCGACGGCAACAACTATGCGCATTGGCTGCTGTGGAGCCATGGCGGCCAGATGGTCGACGAGCAAGGCAAGGTCACGATCAACAGCCCCGAGACGCTCAAGGCGATTCAGTATGCACAGGAGCTTTACAAGACCTTCATTCCCGGCACCGAGAGCTGGCTCGACGTCAACAACAACCGCGCCTTCCTGGCCGGCGAAGTGAGCGTCATCGCCAACGGGATTTCCGTCTACAACACGGCCAAGGTCAACAAGGACAATGATCCGAAGCTGACCGAGATCGCCAAGGACATGCGCACGACCAACATGCCGATCGGTCCGGTCGGGAAATCCGTCGAGCTGTTCCAGGTGACCACAGCCGTCATTTTCAACTACACGCCCTACCCCAACGCGGCGAAGGCCTATCTGCAGTTCATGTTCGAGGATCCGCAAATGTCGGATTGGATCACCTCCTCGGCGGGCTACTGCTGCCAGACGCTCAAATCCTTCGCCAACAATCCGGTTTGGAAGGCCGATCCGAACAACGCGGCCTACGCGAAGGCCTCGGAGACGCTACGTCCCAACGGCTATGCGGGGCCGCTTGGCTACGCCTCGGCCGCCACCATGGCCGACTATGTTCTTGTCGACATGTTCGCCAAAGCCGTGACCGGGCAGGCCGCGCCGCAGGAAGCGATGGAAGAGGCGGAAAAGCGCGCCAACCGCTACTATCGCGTATGACCACAGCTGAGCCGGGCGGTCGACCGTGCTGCCCGGCTCGGTTTCGGACGGCGGCTTGCGCCGCCATGCACCAGACCTCATGAGGAGCCGACCATGGCCGTGACGTCAGCTGCGGTTCGGCCGCGCCAATCAATCCTGTCGCGTCTGTCGGAAAGCCGAAATACCCTCGGCTTCGGCTTCATGTTGCCAGCGGCTGCGCTGTTGCTGGTCTTCCTGACTTACCCGCTTGGGCTCGGCGTCTGGCTTGGTTTCACTGACGCCCGCATTGGCCGCCCAGGCATCTTCATCGGCATTGAGAATTATGAGTACCTGTGGAGCGACAGCGTCTTCTGGCTCTCAGTCTTCAACACGCTGCTCTACACGGTCAGCGCTTCGATCCTGAAATTCATGCTCGGGCTCTGGCTGGCGCTCATCCTCAACGAGAACCTGCCCTTCAAGTCGTTCTTTCGCGCGGTGGTGCTGCTGCCCTGGGTGGTGCCGACGGTGCTTTCGGCCATCGCCTTCTGGTGGATCTACGATTCGCAGTTCTCGATCCTGTCATGGGCGCTTCAGCAGATGGGACTTATCGACCATCGCATCAACTTCCTCGGCGACCCGACCAATGCGCGCGCCTCGGTGATCGCGGCCAATGTCTGGCGCGGCATCCCATTCGTCGCCATCACTCTGCTCGCCGGCCTGCAGAC
>NZ_RZSB01000755.1:0-2901 GCF_004023285.1 Mesorhizobium sp. M2A.F.Ca.ET.067.02.1.1 | reverse complement strand
GCTACTATCCGAACGGCTGACGACCCGAGCGCT
Source organism: Mesorhizobium sp. M2A.F.Ca.ET.067.02.1.1 (assembly GCF_004023285.1). Classification (NCBI taxonomy): domain Bacteria; kingdom Pseudomonadati; phylum Pseudomonadota; class Alphaproteobacteria; order Hyphomicrobiales; family Phyllobacteriaceae; genus Mesorhizobium; species Mesorhizobium sp. M2A.F.Ca.ET.067.02.1.1. Next base: position 2,868 of record NZ_RZSB01000755.1, on the reverse strand, counting down.
CCCCCCCCCCGCATGCGGCCGCCGGTGTGATCGAGCCCTGCCGGGCCTCACACCGGGGCCGTCGCGTTCCCACGATGCCAAGGCGGAGATAACGCCCGCGGACCGCCGACCGTCCCGAGACTCACGGACCGGTTATGCCAGCCGCGCCCTTGTCGTCCGCGGCGTCGCCAGCAGCAGGCTGGTCTCACTGCCCGTGATCCCGGGGATCAGCCTTATCCGGCGCAGCACGGCGTCGAAATCGGTGAGCGAGGCGGTGCCGAGCTCCACCACGAGGTCCCAGCGGCCGTTGGTGGTGTGGATGGTCGAAACCTCGGGCAGGCCACCGAGCGCCCGGATGACGCGGTCGGCGGCATGGCCCTCGATCTCGATCATCATCACGCCGCGTATCCTCTGATCGACCGCGTCGGCGCGCAGCACCACCGTGTAGCCGATGATCTCGCCGGACTTTTCCAGCCGCTCCATCCGCGCCCTGACCGTGGCGCGCGAGACGCCGAGATCGACCGCGAGGTCGGACACACTGCGCCTCGCATCATGCCGAAGAAGCGTGACCAGTCTTTCGTCGAGCGCGTCCATGATTGCTCATCTTGGTCAAATTGGATGCACAAAATGATAGATCATTCTTCTCGAAATGCCAATTTCGCCTGTTCAAACCGCCAGCGCCTGATGATCCAATCAGCCAATCAATCGTAGGGGCTGAAAAATCATGCGCTGCAGGATCGTCGGCGCGCCGGTGCAGGACGGCGCGGGCAGGATGGGATGCGAGATGGGGCCGAGCGCGCTGCGCACGGCAGGTCTCGTCTCGGTGCTTTCGGAGCTTGGCCATGAGGTCGAGGACTGGGGCGCGGTCGAGAAGGCGGTGGCGCGCCCGGTGGTGCACGGCAACCTCGCGCTCAAGGCCCTGCCGGAGATCTCCGCCTGGACCGCGGCGATCGCCGAGACCGCCTACGCCGCTTCCAGGGAAGCCGTGCCGATCTTCCTCGGCGGCGACCATTCGATCTCCGCCGGCACGGTGTCCGGCGTGGCGCGCCGCGCCGCCAAACGCGGCCGGCCGCTCTTCGTGCTGTGGCTCGACGCGCATCCCGATTTCCACACGCTCGACACCACCACCAGCGGCAATCTGCACGGCGTGCCGCTCGCCTATGCCAGCGGCCAGTCCGGTTTTCAGGGCTATTTCCCGGATCTGCCGCAGGCGGTCGACCCGGCCCGCATCTGCGCCATCGGCCTGCGCAGCGTCGACCCGGCCGAGCGCCGCGCGCTCGCTGAAGCCGGCGTCACCGTGCATGACATGCGCGCCATCGACGAGCACGGCATCGCACCCTTGCTGCGCGCTTTCCTCGCGCGCGTCGAGAAGGAGAACGGGCTCTTGCATGTCAGCCTCGACGTGGACTTCCTCGACCCGTCGATCGCGCCGGCCGTCGGCACCACCGTTCCCGGCGGCGCCACTTTTCGCGAGGCGCATCTGGTGATGGAGATGCTGTCCGACAGCTGCCTTGTCTCCAGCCTCGACCTGGTCGAATTGAACCCGTTCCTCGACGAGCGCGGCCGCACCGCGACCCTGATGGTCGACCTCACCGCCAGCCTGATGGGCCGCCGCATCATGGACCGCCCGACCCGCAGCCATTCCGGGAGCCTCTGATCATGACCCAGCCTTCGCGCCTCGCCATCGTTCCCTTCGTCAGCGTCGACCGCATGATGAAGCTGGTGCTCGCCATCGGCGTCGAGCGTTTCCTCACCGAGCTCGCCGCCTATATCGAGGAGGATTTCCGCCGCTGGGAGCTGTTCGACAAGACGCCGCGCATCGCCTCGCACAGCCATGACGGCGTCATCGAGCTTATGCCGACCAGCGACGGCAAGATGTACGGCTTCAAATATGTCAACGGCCATCCGAAGAACATGCGCGAGGGCCGCCAGACCGTCACCGCCTTCGGCGTGCTCGCCGATGTCGGCTCTGGCTATCCGATGCTGCTCACCGAGATGACCATCCTGACGGCGCTGCGCACCGCCGCCACTTCCGCCGTAGCGGCAAAATACCTGGCGCCCAAGGGGTCGCGCGCCATGGCCATCATCGGCAACGGCGCCCAGTCCGAGTTCCAGGCCATCGCCTTCAAGGCACTGCTCGGCATTGACCGGCTGCGGCTCTACGACATCGACCGCCAGGCTTCCGAAAAATGCGCCCGCAACCTGGCGGCCAAGGGTTTTGACATCACCATCTGCGCGACCGGGCAGGACGCGGTGGAAGGTGTCGACATCATCACCACGGTGACCGCCGACAAGCAGTATGCAACCATCCTCACCGACAACATGGTCGGCTCCGGCGTCCACATCAACGCCGTCGGCGGGGACTGCCCCGGCAAGACGGAACTGCACCGCGACATCCTTTTGCGCTCCGACATCTTCGTCGAGTTCCCATCGCAGACCCGCATCGAAGGCGAGATCCAGCAGCTCGACGCCGACCATCCGGTGACCGAGCTGTGGCAGGTGATGACCGGCCAGGCAAAGGGCCGCAAGGCGCCCGAGCAGATCACGCTGTTCGATTCCGTCGGCTTCGCCACCGAGGATTTTTCGGCGCTGCGCTATGTCCGCGACCAGCTCCAGGCCACCGGCCTCTATGAGGAACTCGACCTGCTCGCCGACCCCGACGAGCCGCGCGACCTGTTCGGCATGCTGGAGAGGGCCGCCATGCAGCCGGCGGCGTGAGGGAACGAGCGCGTAATCTCCCCCCTTGAGGGGGAGATGGCCGGCAGGCCAGAGGGGGTCGGTCCGACTGGGCTCGGCTTGATTCCACAGATGGAGGTTGGCGCTTCACGCGCGGCGACCCCCTCTGTCGCCTTCGGCGACATCTCCCCCTCAAGGGGGGAGATAACGTGC
>NZ_RZSB01000754.1:0-2903 GCF_004023285.1 Mesorhizobium sp. M2A.F.Ca.ET.067.02.1.1 | reverse complement strand
CGAGCGCATCGTGCGCAAGGAAGGCAAGAAGAAGTAATAGGCTTGGCCCCGAACCGAAGGTCAGCGCAGCAAAAAGTTGCGGACTTTTCGGAAGGGGCCAGGCTTGAGAAGTGTAACGCCGCGGGGAGCGGCCGCGGGAGGCTTGGCCTACCGCGCAGGGTTGCCCCCGTTTTCTGAAGGCAAGGAACTGACATCATGGCAAGCCCCAAGGAAACCATCCAGCGCCGCGCGCAGCGCGTCCGCCGCCAGCTGAAGAAGGTCGCCGGCGCGCGTCCGCGGCTTTCGGTGCACCGTAGCTCGAAGAACATCTACGTCCAGGTCATCGACGATGCCACCGGCCACACTCTGGCCGCCGCCTCGACGCTCGAGAAGGACCTCAAGGGTTCGCTGAAGACCGGCGCCGACACTGCCGCTGCCGCTGCGGTCGGCAAGCTGATCGCCGAGCGCGCTTCGAAGGCCGGCGTCAAGGAAGTCGTCTTCGATCGTGGCCCGTACATTTATCATGGCCGCGTCAAGGCGCTGGCCGAAGCTGCCCGCGAAGGCGGCCTCAGCTTCTAATTTCGCCGCTGATGACCCAAAGCGGCATCGGCAAACAGCAACCCGTGCTTCCGGAAAAGAACAAGGACTAGGATATGGCACAGGAACGTAGAGAAGGCGGCCGCGGCCGCGAGCGTGAACGCGAAGAGCGTGACGACGGCATGGTGGACAAGCTCGTCCACATCAACCGCGTCGCCAAGGTGGTGAAGGGCGGCCGTCGTTTCGGCTTTGCCGCTCTCGTCGTCGTCGGCGACCAGAAGGGCCGCGTCGGCTTCGGCCACGGCAAGGCGCGCGAAGTGCCGGAAGCCATCCGCAAGGCGACCGAATCGGCCAAGCGCGACATGATCTTCGTGCCGCTGCGTTCGGGCCGCACGCTGCATCACGACGTCGAGGGCCGTTGGGGCGCCGGACGCGTTCTGTTGCGCGCCGCCAAGCAGGGTACCGGCATCATCGCCGGCGGTCCGATGCGCGCCGTCTTCGAGACGCTCGGCATGCATGACGTGGTCGCCAAGTCGATGGGTTCGTCGAACCCCTACAACATGGTTCGCGCCACCTTCGACGCGCTGAAGAGCCAGATGCATCCGAAGGATGTGGCTGCCGCGCGCGGCATCAAGTATTCGACCCTTCAGGCCCGCCGCGGCACCGCCGTTGCGGCTGAAGAATAGTCGACGCTGACCAGGGATTTCGACCATGGCCAAGAAAGCTACCAAGACCATCACCGTCGAGCAGATCGGCTCCCCGATCCGCCGGCCGAAGGAGCAGCGTGCCACGCTGGTCGGCCTCGGCCTGAACAAGATGCACAAGCGGCGCACGCTGGAAGATACCCCTTCCGTGCGCGGCATGATCGCCGCCGTCCAGCACCTCGTCCGCGTCGTGGACGAGGCCTGAACGGAAGCGCAGGAGAAGAATGATGAAACTCAACGATCTGCGTGACAAGGACGGCGCCACGCATTCCAGGAAGCGCCTCGGTCGCGGCATCGGCTCCGGCTCGGGCAAGACCGCCGGTCGCGGCGTCAAGGGCCAGAAGGCTCGTTCGGGCGTTGCCATCAACGGCTTCGAGGGCGGCCAAATGCCGCTCTACCGGCGCCTGCCGAAGCGCGGCTTCAACAACCTGTTCGGCAAGAGCTTCGCGGTCGTGTCGTTGGCCAAGATCCAGGCGGCGATCGACGCCAAGAAGCTCGACGCCAAGGCGGCCGTGACGGCCGAGGCCCTGGTCGCCGCCGGCGTCATCCGCCGCGCCAAGGACGGCGTGCGCGTGCTGTCCGACGGCGAGCTGAAGGCCAAGCTCTCCTTCGACGTCGCCGGCGCCTCCAAGGCCGCGATCGAGAAGATCGAGAAGGCCGGCGGTTCGGTGAAGCTGCCGGAAGCGGCCGCCGCCGAGTAACGGCGATTTGAAGCACGGCCGACCGGGATAACTTCGCATTTTCCCTCGATCCGCGCTTTGACCAGATGAATTGGGCGGCCGCGTCAACGCGGCCGCTTGCATGTTTAAGGTCCGGAGCTTATCTCGTGAGCTTCGGTGACACGCGCCGCCTGAGCTGGGGGCGTCGAGCGTGACACGGAAATCAATGAAGTAGAGCAGGATGTTGTCCGAAAACCGCTCCACACTTTTCGGCATCATGCTCTAGCGGAGAATCAGGCATGGCTTCGGCTGCTGAACAACTAGCCTCCAATCTGAATTTCGCGGCCTTCGCCAAGGCCGAGGATCTCAAGAAGCGCATCTGGTTCACCATCGGCGCGCTGCTCGTCTACCGCCTCGGCACCTACATCCCGCTTCCCGGCATCAACCCCGACGCTTTCGCCCAGGCCTTCTCCTCGCAGAGCAAGGGCGTGCTCGGCATGTTCAACATGTTCGCCGGCGGCGCCGTGCAGCGCATGGCGATCTTTGCGCTGGGCATCATGCCCTACATCTCCGCCTCCATCATCATGCAGCTGATGACCTCGGTCATCCCCTCGCTGGAAGCGCTGAAGAAGGAAGGCGAGCAGGGCCGCAAGATCATCAACCAGTACACGCGCTACGGCACCGTGCTTCTGGCGCTGATCCAGGCCTACGGCATTTCGATCGGCCTCGAAGGCGGCAACGGCATCGTCAACGATCCTGGCATGTTCTTCCGCATCTCGACCGTCGTCACGCTGGTCGGCGGCACGATGTTCCTGATGTGGCTCGGCGAGCAGATCACCGCGCGCGGCATCGGCAACGGCATTTCGCTGATCATCTTCTCCGGCATCGTCGCCGGCCTGCCGCGGGCGATCTCCGGCACGCTGGAGCTCGGCCGCACCGGCGCGCTGTCGACGGGCCTCATCCTCGCGATCATCGTTCTGGCCATCATCGTCATCGCGCTCATCGTCTTCGTCGAGCGCGCGCA
>NZ_RZSB01000753.1:0-2909 GCF_004023285.1 Mesorhizobium sp. M2A.F.Ca.ET.067.02.1.1 | reverse complement strand
CTCCTTGCCAGTGACGTTGCGAAGCGTGCCGCTGGCCGGCGCGTCGATCTCCATCGCCGCCTTGTCGGTCTCGATCTCGAAGAGCACGTCACCCTTCTTGACGCGAGCGCCCTCCTCGGCGAACCAGCGCGAGATCTGGCCGGTCGCCATGTCCATGTCGACCTTGGGAAGAATGACTTCTGTCGGCATCGCTCAGCGGACCCCTTTCACGAGGTCGCGCGCTGCGGCGATGATGTCGGGAACCTGCGGCACGGTGGCCTTTTCCAGGTCCGGATTGTAAGGGATCGGCGTCTCGGCGCCGCCCAGGCGCACGATCGGCGCATCGAGATAATCGAAGGCCTCGCTTTCGGCGACGAGCGCGCTCACTTCCGCGCCGATGCCGAGCGTCTTCACCGCTTCGTAGACGCAAAGCAGGCGCGAGGTTTTCTTCACGCTGTCGATGATGGTCTGCCGGTCGATCGGGCGGATGGTGCGCAGATCGACGACTTCGATGTCGATGCCCTCGCCTTCCAGCGCCGCGGCGGCGTCGAGCGCCTTCTGCACCATGATCGATGTGGCGACGATGGTGAGGTCGCGGCCCTCGCGGCGGATTTCGGCCTTGCCGATCGGAACGGTATAGTGGCCTTCCGGCACATGGCCCTTCATCTTGTAGAGCAGCTTGTGCTCGAAGATCATCACCGGATCCGGATCGGCAACGGCGGCCAGCAGCATGCCCTTGGCATCGTGCGGCGTCGCCGGCTGGATCACCTTCAGGCCAGGCACATGGCCGAGCCAGGCTTCCAGGCTCTGGCTGTGTTGGGCGGCTGCACCCGTGCCGGAGCCGGCAGGGAAACGCATCACAACCGGCACCGAGACCTCGCCGCCCAGCATGAAGCGCATCTTGGCCGCCTGGTTGACGATCTGCTCCATGCCGAGCGTGGCGAAATCCGAGAACTGGAATTCGAAGATCGGCCGCATGCCGGTGACGGCCGCGCCCACTGCCACGCCAGCGCCGCCCAGTTCGGAGATCGGCGTGTCGATCACCCGGTCGGTGCCATACCGTTCGACGAGGTCGCCGGTCACCTGGAAGGCGCCGCCATAAACGCCGATATCCTCCCCCATCAGGAAGACGCGCTCGTCCATGTCCATGGCGATGGCCATGGCTTCCTGGATCGCCTGGGCGTAGCTCAGTTCACGCACCACGGCGTCCATCACGCATGCTCCGTGTAAACATAGTCCTCAAGGGTGGCGATCTCCGGCGCCGGGCTCGCCTTGGCGAATTCGATGCCGTCGGCAATCTCCTTGGCGACCGCGTCGCGGATCGCCTCAATGCCCTGGTCGTCGATGAAGCCGAAATCGCGCAGCTCCGTCTCGAACAGCGTGATCGGATCGCGGTTCGCCATCCAGTCCTCGATCTCTTCCTTGGTGCGGTAGCGGTTGCGGTCGCTCTTGGAATGGCCGCGATGACGGTAGGTCTTGGACTCGATCAGCGTCGGCCCCTCGCCGGCGCGCGCCCGCTCGACCGCTTTGAAGGACGCCTCGGCGACCTCGGAGAAGATGTTGCCGTTGACGATGACGCCCGGCATCGAATAGGCGGACGCCCGCTCGGCGATGTTCTTCACCGCGGTCGAGCGCGCCGTCGACGTCGACATGCCGTAGCCATTGTTCTCGCACACGAAGATCACCGGCAGCTTCCAGATCGCCGCCATGTTCAACGCCTCGTGGAAGGCGCCTTCATTGTTAGCGCCGTCGCCGAAGAAGGAGACCACGACCTTGCCGGTCTTCATCCTCTTGGATGAAAGTGCTGCGCCCACGGCAATCGGAATGCCGCCGGCAACGATCCCATTGGCGCCGAGATTGCCCTTGGCGACATCGGCGATGTGCATGGAGCCGCCCCTGCCCTTGCAATAGCCGGTGGTCTTGCCGAAGAACTCGGCGAACATGCGGCTGACCTCCGCGCCCTTGGCGATGCAATGGCCGTGGCCGCGATGCGTCGAGGTGATCTGGTCATCCTCGGCGAGCGGCATGCAGATGCCCATGGCGCTCGCTTCCTGCCCGATCGACAGGTGCATGGTGCCGTGGATGAGGCCGCGCATGTAGCACTCTTCCGCGCCCTCTTCGAAGCGGCGGATGAGGTACATCTTGTGAAGCACCTGTCTCAGTTGCTCTGGACGGTACTGGCGATAGACGAAAGGCAGGTTGGCCCGGCTATCCACGACGGCTTTGCTGGCTCCGGCCATGATCACGCCTCCACGGTTCCGTAGACGAGCTTGTCCTGGCGGGCGCGCAGCTCGGCGATCTTCGAGCCCGGCGCGGGCGCGGCATTGGCATAGGTGATGAGCTCGCCCTTCTTGATGGGCGCCGTCACGGAGCCGCCCTGCAGCAGGCCGCAGGGGATCGCGCGCGCCGCATGGGCTTCCGGCGCCGTCATGATCCAGGCGCGGTAGCAATATTCGCCGATGGCATCGAGCTTGTCGCCGGGCTTCAGGTCCTTCTTGGCGACCGCGCAGACCTCGGCCACGGGCTTTGCCAGCGGCACCATGTCGGCCTTGCCGTAGAGCACGACGCGGGCGCAGGTCAGCGGCACTTCCAGCGAGGTCAGGTGATAGGGGCGATGGAAGGTGAAATACGGGCCCTTGCCCATCTTCAGGTCTTCCATGCGCTCCGAGATGCGCGGATGCGACATGTCGGCCACGACGAAGACGCCCGGCGCGACGCCCTTGCCGATCGAATAGTCGACGACGCCGACCTTCGACAGCACGCCGCCGTCCTTCTCAGGCACCAGCACCTTCGACAATTCGCCGAGCGTGGCCGCCGGGCCGTGCATCCCGGGCTTGTCGGGAACCAGCCCAGTCGCGTTGGCGATCGCCGCCATCTCGACCATTGTCTTCGAACCGTCGACGAATTCGACCAGCATGCGCACATTCATG
>NZ_RZSB01000752.1:0-2921 GCF_004023285.1 Mesorhizobium sp. M2A.F.Ca.ET.067.02.1.1 | reverse complement strand
GTAGTAGGGACCCCATTCGTCCGTGAGCGAGGTGAGCTGCGCGTTCGGCGCGAACTTGATCATGTCGGATGACTGGCCGAAGCCGTGCAGCTTGCGCTCCTCGGCGACCTGCAGCGCGGCGGTGGAATCGGTGTGCTGCACGATGATGTCGGCGCCCTGGTCGAACAGCGCCTTGGCTGCGTCGGCCTCCTTGCCGGGATCGAACCAGGAATTCACCCACACGATCTTCACCTTGAAGTCGGGATTGACCGACTGCGCGCCGAGCATGAAGGAGTTGATGCCCATCACCACTTCCGGGATCGGGAAGGACACGATGTAGCCGGCAAGGCCCTTCTTCGATTCCTTGGCCGCGATCTGGCCGAGCACGTAGCGGCCTTCATAGAAGCGGGCGTTGTAGATGCCGAGATTCTTGCCGGTCTTGAAGCCGGTGGCATGCTCGAACATCACTTTGGGGAACTTCTTCGCGACCTTCACCTCGGCGTCCATGAAGCCGAAGGACGTGCCGAAGATGATCTTGCACTTCTCGCGCGCCAGGCGCTCGAAGGCGCGGTCGGCGTCCGGGCCTTCCGAGACGTTTTCGAGATAGGCGGTCTCGACCTTGTCGCCGAGCGCCTTCTCGACTTCGAGGCGGCCCTGGTCGTGCTGGTAGGAATAGCCGAAGTCGCCGATCGGACCCGTATAGACCCAGCAGGCCTTCAGCTTGTCGGCCGCCTCGGCGGTTGCCGCGACCGACAGGGCCGCAGCCGTGGTCATCAACGCAATAAGCAGTTTTTTCATTGTGTTACCTCTCTGAGTTAAGCCTTGGAGCTTCCCGTCTTTTTGTTGTCGTCAACGATCCGGAACGAATGGCTGCCCCAACGAAGCCGGCGTGTTCATCATTGTCAGCCGCTTGTTGCGCGAGATTAGAACGAGAACCGCGATGGTTGCCAGATAGGGCAGCGAAGAAAGAAACTGCGACGGCACCGGAATGCCAAAAGCCTGTGCATGAAGCTGGCCGATCCACACAGCGCCGAAGATATAGGCGCCTGCCAGCACCCGCCACGGACGCCAGGACGCGAACACCACCAGCGCCAGCGCGATCCAGCCGCGGCCCGCGCTCATGTTCTCCACCCATTGCGGCGTGTAGACCAGCGACAGATGCCCGCCGGCAAGGCCGGCGCAGGCGCCCCCGAAGATCACCGCCAGGTAACGGTAGCGGATGACCTTGATGCCCAGCGCATGCGCCGACGTATGGCTGTCGCCGATCGAGCGAAGCGTAAGCCCCGTGCGCGTCCTGAACAGGAACCACATGACCGCCGCGGTCAGCGCGATCGAGATGTAGAAGACCGGATCCTGGCCGAAGATCAGCCTGCCGACGACCGGGATCGAGCTGATCACCGGGATATCGAGATTGGGCAGTCTCACGCCCGGCTGACCGACGAAGCTGGTGCCGATCATGCCGGAAAGGCCGAGGCCGAGCAGCGTCAGCGACAGGCCCGTCGCCACTTGGTTGGTGGCGAGCGACAGCGTCATGACGGCGAAAAGCAGCGAGAACAGCGCACCGACGATGATTGCGGCGAGCAAGCCGATCCACGGTGACCCGGTGAGATAGCCGGCGCCGAAGCCGCCGACGGCGCCCATGATCATCATGCCCTCGACGCCGAGATTGAGCACGCCCGAGCGTTCGACCACCAGTTCGCCGATCGCCGCGATCAGCAGCGGCGTCGCGGCGGTCGCAATGGTCAAAAGGATGTTGACGGTGATGTCCATCAGCGGGCCTCCTCGAGCTTGGGCGCTGCATCGAGCTTCGCGGCGTTCGGCTTCATCAGCGCCACGCCGATCAGGCGAATGCGGTAGTGGATGAGTGTGTCGCAGCCGAGCACGAAGAACAGAAGCATGCCCTGGAACACGCGCGCCACCTTGTCGGAGATGCCGAGCGCGCTCTGCACCGCCTCGCCGCCGAGATAGGTCAGCGCCAGGACGAGACCCGCGGCCACGATGCCCAGCGGATTGAGCCTGCCGAGGAAGGCGACGATGATGGCGGTGAACCCGTAGCCCGGCGAGATCACCGGCTGCAACTGGCCGATGGCGCCGGAGACTTCCGAAATGCCCGCCAGACCGGCCAGCGCGCCGGACAGAAGGAAGGTGAAGAACACCATCCGGTTCAAGCCGAAGCCGGCAAAGCGCCCTGCCCTCGGGCTGGAACCCAGAACGCGCACCTCGAAACCTTTCAGCATGCGGCTCATCATCAGCCAGATCGCTACGGCGGCGACCAGGGCGAAGACGAAGCCCCAATTGGCGCGGCCGGCATCGGGCATCAGCTCCGGCAGCACCGCGGAATCGCCGAACTGGATGGTCTGCGGGAAGCCATGGCCTTGCGGGTCACGCCATGGGCCGCGCACCAGCCAGTCGAGGAAAAGCTGCGCGACATAGACCAGCATCAGGCTGGTCAGAATCTCATTGGTGCTGAAGCGGGTCTTCAAAAACGCCGGGATCGACGCGTAGAAGGCGCCGCCGACCATGCCGAGCAAGAGCATCAGCGGGATCACCAGCGGGCCTTCGAATTGCGGGAACAGCACCGGGATGATCGAGCCGAAGATCGCGCCGAAGATGAATTGGCCTTCGGCGCCGATGTTCCAGATGTTGGCCTTGTAGCAGACCGACAGTCCGACCGCGATCAGGATGAGGGGCGCCGCCTTGATGGCCAGCTCGTGCAACTGCCAGACTTCGCTGATCGGCTGGATGAAATAGATGTTGAATGCATCCAGCGGATTGACGCCGAGCAAGGCGAACATGATGGCGCCGGCGATCATCGTCAGCGCGAAGGCAATGAACGGCGACAGCACCGAAAACAACGCCGAGCGCTGCGGACGTTTGACCAGTTCGATGCGCATCATGCGATCTCCAGGCTGTGTTCTGCGTGGCCGGGCTCGGCGCCACCC
>NZ_RZSB01000751.1:0-2924 GCF_004023285.1 Mesorhizobium sp. M2A.F.Ca.ET.067.02.1.1 | reverse complement strand
GCGGTCATGTGCGAAAGCGGCGCGAGGTCGCCGGAAGCGCCGACCGAGCCCTGCGCCGGCACGACCGGAATGACGTCGTTGGCGAGCATCCCTTGAAGCAGGTCGATGGTCTCGGCGCGCACGCCGGAGGCACCCTGGGCGAGGCTGGCGAGCTTCAGCGCCATCATCAGCCGCACCACGGCGACCGGCATCGGCTCGCCGACGCCGGCGGCATGCGAGAGCACGATGTTGCGCTGAAGCGTTTCGAGATCGCTCTCTGGAATACGAACGCTGGCCAGCTTGCCGAAGCCGGTGTTGATGCCATAGACCGGCTCGCCCTTGGCGAGGATGCGGGCGACCGCCTCGGCGCTGGCTCGGATCTTCGGCCGGCAGGCCGCATCCAGCTTCGGCACGGCGCCGCGATAGATGGCGCGCCAGTCGGCAAGCGTCGCGCTGCCGGGCGTCAGGGTCAGTTCGGTCATTGTCCTCTCCAGATGCGGGCATGGAGCGGGTTGAAGCCCATGCGATAGACGAGTTCGGCCGGGCGCTCGATGTCCCAGATGGCGAGGTCGGCCGATTTGCCGGCTTCCAGCGTGCCGGTCTTGTCGAGGAGCCCCAGCGCACGCGCGGCCTCACGGGTGACGCCGGCGAGGCATTCGTCGACGGTCATGCCGAAGAGCGTCGCGGCCATGTTCATGGTGAGCAGCAGCGAGGTGAGCGGCGAGGTGCCGGGATTGCTATCGGTGGCGACAGCCATCTTCACGCCGTGGCCGCGGAAGAGATCGACCGGCGGCTTCTTGGTTTCGCGGATGAAGTAGTAGGCGCCGGGCAGGATCGTCGCCACGGTGCCGGCCCTGGCCATCGCGGCGGCGCCCTGTTCGTCCGTGTATTCAAGATGGTCGGCCGACAGCGCGCCATAGCGCGCGGCAAGGGCCGCGCCATGCAGGTTGGAAAGCTGGTCGGCGTGCAGCTTCACCGGCAGGCCGAGGGCCTTGGCCTTGTCGAAGACACGGGCCATCTGCTCCGGCGAGAAGGCGATGCCTTCGCAAAAACCATCGACGGCGTCGGCGAGCTTTTCGGCGGCGACCTGCGGCAGTATGGTGTCGGCGACGAGATCGATGAACGCGTCCTTGTCGCCCTTGGCTTCCGGCGGCAGCGCATGGGCCGCGAGACAAGTGGTGCGGATCGTGACCGGGCGCTCGTCTGCCAGACGGCGGGCGGCGCGCAGCGACTTTTTCTCGTTGCCGGCATCGAGGCCGTAGCCGGACTTGACCTCGACGGTGGTGACGCCTTCGGCGAGCAGCGCGTCGAGACGCGGCAGCGTCTCAGTGACCAGCTCATCCTCGCTCGCCGCGCGCAGCGACTTGACCGAGGAGACGATGCCGCCGCCGGCGCGAGCCACTTCTTCATAGGTGGCGCCGGCCAGACGCATCTCGAACTCGTTGGCGCGGTTTCCCGCATAGACGAGGTGCGTGTGGCAATCGATCAGCCCGGGCGTGATCCAGCGTCCAGCGCAATCGATGGTCTCGGCGCCCTGCCCGGCCGCGACCGGCATGTCGGCCTCGGGGCCGGCGTAGACGATAAGCCCGTCGCGCGCGGCGACCGCACCTTTCTCGACGATACCGAGACCGGCCGCGCCATCGGCCATGGTCACCAGGCGCGCATTGCGCCAGACCCGATGGCCGCTCTTCCCGCTTGCTCCACCCATCATCTTTTCCGTTTGCTTGGATGGCGATTATGTATATACATATTGAAACGCAACGCAAGCGATAATGTCGCCTGGGCATTCAGATTCGGAGAGGAACGTGACGGCAATCTTTGCGGAACAGGCGCTGCTGCCCGGCGGTTGGCAGGGCAATGTCAGGATCGCTTTCGAGGGCGGCCGCATCTCCACGGTCGAGATCGGCGATGTCGCGCGAGCGGGCGACGAGCGCCATGCCATCGTCCTGCCTGGCATGCCCAACCTGCACAGCCACGCCTTCCAGCGCGGCATGGCGGGGCTGGCTGAGCTGCGCGGCCCTTCGGCCGACAGTTTCTGGAGCTGGCGCGAGGTCATGTATCGCTTCGCGCTGTCGATGACGCCGGACCAGGTCGAGGCGGTGGCGGCGCAGCTCTATGTCGAAATGCTGGAGGCCGGCTTTTCGCGCGTCGGCGAGTTCCACTACCTGCATCACGACCGCGACGGACAGCCCTACGCCAACGTCGCCGAGATGGCGGAGCGGATCGCGGCGGCAGCCGGAAAGAGCGGCATCGGTCTGACACTCCTACCGGTCTTCTATGCTCATTCCGCCTTCGGCGGCGCCGCTCCCAATGAAGGCCAGCGGCGATTCATCAATGATGTCGAACGTTTCGGACGTCTGCTTGAGAAAGCCCGCGAGGCTGTTCGTCCGCTTGAGCAGGCCGTTGTCGGCGTCGCGCCGCACAGTTTGCGGGCCGCAACTCCGGACGAGCTCAATTCAGTCGCGGCCATGTCACCGAACAATCCGATCCACATCCATGTCGCCGAGCAGGTGAAGGAGGTCGAGGACTGCGTCGCCTGGTCGGGCAAGCGTCCGGTCGAGTTCCTGCTCGCCAACGCTAAAGTGGACGAGCGCTGGTGTCTGATCCACGCCACGCATATGACCGAGGCCGAAACGATCGCCATGGCCCGGACCGGCGCGATCGCCGGGCTTTGCCCGATCACCGAGGCCAATCTCGGCGACGGCACTTTCGCGGCGCCGCTTTTCGTCGAGCATGGCGGCCGTTTCGGTGTCGGCTCCGATTCCAACGTGCTGATCGGGCTGCCGGACGAGCTGAGGCAGCTCGAATATTCGCAGCGCCTCGCCCATCGCGCCCGCAATGTGCTGGCGCGTCCCGGCGGTTCCAACGGGCGCGCCCTGTTCGATGCGGCGCTCGACGGCGGCAGCCAGGCGCTGGGCGCCGGCCCGTCGCAGATTGCCGCCGGC
>NZ_RZSB01000750.1:0-2929 GCF_004023285.1 Mesorhizobium sp. M2A.F.Ca.ET.067.02.1.1 | reverse complement strand
TTCCTTAACCAGGCTGGAATCCGAAGCCGGCCCCATCAGGCGCGAATATTCGGTGAAGACGCTGGCCGTCATCGGCTCGGTCACCTTCCAGGTGATCGCGCCGCCGAGGCCCGCCGATTTCACACCGCCGCCCGGATGGTAGTCGCTCAGGCCCGAAGCAGCCGCTTCCTTGGCGTTGACGCCGTAATAGGCGTCGAAATAGTTGGATGACGCGAAGGAGACGCGCGGACCGCCGGAGATGCGGACCGTCGGCGTGATGTCGTAGAACGCGTCGGCCGCGATGTCGGCAACGAAGCCGTTGTGTGAGCGGATGCCGTGCCGCAGTTCGGCCCGCGCCCTCACCCAATCCAACGGATAGAACTCGAAGAAGCCGCCAACTTCACCGCCGAAGCGCACCGGGTCGAGACCCTGGAGTTCGTCCTTGCTGGTGCGATGGAACAGGAACTTGCCGGTCAGGCCGGCGCGCACGGAGCCGTCGTCGACCAGGGCCAGCGAGATGTTGTCGTTGCGCGAGGTGAAGCGCGCCTGCGGACCGACCTTGCCGAGCGAGATGATCGGCTGGGCGCTGAACATATATTTCTTGCCGCCCTCGAAATTCGGCGCGACGAGGCCGGTGGCGCCGAGCGTCAGGTACCAGTCGCCGGATATCCAGCTGCCCTCGCCCGCCTGTGCGACAGACGCGGTGAACAGACATGTGGCGACGGCCAGCGGAATCGTCCCGACAATACGCATCGTCACCCCTTACGCGAAACGTGCCGGCAAGACCATCCGCCGACGCTCAAGCCATGCCGTGCGTTCGGTAAAATTTGACTTAAAATCGCAACATCGGACTGAAAGGCCAACTAGCCGACACGCCGGTTGCGGCGCAAGCTCTCTATCAGATCGCAGGCCGCTTCCAGTCCGCCGGTAAGCGGGTTTGACGAGCCGTAAGCAAGGGCCGCCTGATGCCATTGCACGCGTACTGCCGTGTCGTCGGCTTTCCGGACCGCCTGTCGCCAGATTTCAGGATCGTCGTGATTGGCCACGACCAGCCCCGCCCCGCTGGCTTCGACATATTTTGCATATCCGCAGGCGGCCGACGCGATGACCGGCAGGCCATTTGCGAGCGCCTCGAGAATCACCGTGCCGGTATTTTCCAGGCGCGCCGGGTGCAGCATGAAATCGCTCGCGACCACAACCGCCGGGATGTCCTCCTGGATGCCCAGCAGGATGACCCGGTTCGACATGCCGGACTTGGCAATCAGGCCGCGAAGCCGGATTTCCTCCTCGCTGTTTTCGCGAAGACCGGCTACCAGCCAGTGGATGTCCGGGAACGGCTGCAGCGCCTTCACCGCCCGGTCGAGACCCTTCACTTTCATTCTGTTGGCGATGCTCAAGGCAATGACGGCCTGGCGGGGAAGCCCGAAACGATCGCGGATTTCATTGCGGTCGCCGGCCAGCAACTCCGGCCGGCGGCGTTTCGGATCGAGCGTCGGTCCGACAACATGGATGCGCGATTCCTCGGTTCGCCAGAAGTCGCGGTAAAGCGCTGCCTGGTGCGCGCTGAGCGCAATGATCTGCACGGCGCTGCCGGGCGCAAAAATCATCGATTCGAGCTTTTGCTGGCGAATGAAGCGAGGCGAAAACGGCCGCCACCAGCCGAGCTTCGAGGCAAAATAGGGCGGGTCGCCGGCATAGTAGATGTCCAGGCCCGCCATCTTGTTGAAACCGACCACGCAGTCGAAATCCCGCCTGGCCGTCAGCAGCGTCTTTCCCAGTGCAAATTCGGTGCCCGGGTTGGAGAGAACCCGTGCCGGATGGACTGTTATCGTCGCCGAACTCTCGACATGACCAACCTGGCGCGTCGTCAGGATCGTCACGCTATGGCCGCGCGCGACCAGTCGGTCGCTGATATTCAGACAATCCCTCTGCAAACCCCCGTTCATAAAGAGGGCAGAGATTGCACAGCAGATTCTCATCACATGTTCCGGAGCGCCGCCCACCCCCAAGATCGACGGAGAGAGACTCCGGGTGCGCCCCAGACTTCTCCACTCAAACAAACACGCCGGGCGCTCAAATGTTGGTCGTGTTGAAAAGACGCATATGCTGTATATAGCGGCTTATCAAGAGACTTGGATGCTGTAGCATTGGGGCTGTCCAAAAAAGAAATCAACCGGATCGCGATTATGAAGATGCCGTGGATTAATTGTGGCTGCCACGCCGGCTTCGCCTGAAAGCTGCCATACCCGTGCCAAAGGCCCTGCGGGAATACAACTGGCGGCAATGGCTGAGAATGCAGCCGCTGACACATGCCATCAAGACCGCCCGTTACCGGAAGATCGACCGGAGATTCCTGAGCCTGCCGGCCAAGGCGGGGGACATAGCGGGCATCCGCGATATCGCCCGGGGTCGCGATGTGCTGCTCACCATCGCCTTCGGCGATGCCCAATGTCTCGATCTGCAGGTGCGGCTGGCCAGGGGACTTGTCCGTCACGACCTCCACATCGTGGCCGACAACAGCATCAGCGAAGCTGCCGCGGACGAGAACAGGCAGGTATGCGCGGCCCGAGGCATTCCCTATGTCTGGCTGCCGGCCAATCCATGGACCGTGAAAAACCCGAGCAGGTCCCACGGCGCGGCGCTCAACTGGATGTGGCGCAATATCCTGAAGCCGGCCGCCCCGGCCGCGTTCGGATTTCTGGACCAGGATCTCTTCCCGACGCAGCCATGCGACCCCTTTGCGCCTCTTCAAGATGTGGCGTTCTACGGCGACCTGCGCCGAGCGGGCGCGCGCTGGTATTTGTGGGCGGGCTATTGTTTCTTCCGCTTCGACGCCGTCGCCCGCAAGCCTCTCGATTTCGGGCTCGACTGGTTCGCCGGCCTCGATACCGGCGGGGCCAACTTGGGGGCGCTCTTTCCGGGTGTGGACCTGTACGCGCTGCCGCAACGG
>NZ_RZSB01000074.1:0-13332 GCF_004023285.1 Mesorhizobium sp. M2A.F.Ca.ET.067.02.1.1 | reverse complement strand
TGACACCACGGTGCGCCAGATCGTCATGGGCAACAATCTGATCAGCGTGCCGGCAAACTTCATCCGCTTCGACCAGGCCAGGCGCGACGGCATCGCCTCGCGGCTCGATCTCTATCTGCGCTATCCCGAGATGGACGGCTACAGCGCGGCCGCGCGCGACGACTTCAACCACACCACGACCAGGAAGATCATATTCCTGTCGTTCGAACCGCGCATGATGTCGCGCGACATGAGCGGCCGTTTCGCGCCGATCTACAGCGCCCTGGTCGAAAAGCCCGGCACGCCGGGGCCGGGCGGCACGACGGTTTACGCTTTCAGCGAAAAATCAGGCTATCTCAGCGAGGTGCTGGCCGTCGCCGAGCGCCCCGGCAAGGATCCGTTCGTCGCCCGCTGCCTCAGCGGGCCGAGCGCGGAGGAATCGCTGGCGCCTTGCGAGCGCGACGTCCAGGTCGGCGACGATCTCAGCCTCACCTACCGCTTTCCGCGCGAGCTGCTGGCGAACTGGCCGGCGCTGGACGCGGCGATTGCCGCCAAGGTGGCGAGCATCCTGAAAACGGGACACTGACGGCTGGTTCAACGCTTCTCCCTCTCGGGCGCCAAGACATTGTCTGGCATCGCGCTGACAAGGCGCGCTAAAGATCGACCATGATGCCAGCCTATCTCGACTTTGACACATCGAATCGCCGCCTGCGTCTCGACCCGCACGAACCGGCCTTCGTGCAGCACCCATACGAGGCCTATGCCTTCCTGCATAGCACTGCCAACGCGTTCTTCTGGGAAGACTACGGCTTCTGGTGTTTCGGCGGCTTCGACGACGTCAACCGCTTGCTGCGCGACCGCCGTTTCGGCCGCCAGAACCCGGCGGGGATTCCCGACAGCCGCGGCGTTGGCGAAGACCGCTCGCACCTCGTGGCCTTTGATGCGATCGAGGCCAACTCCATGCTGGAACTCGAGCCGCCGGTGCACACGCGGCTCAGAACGCTGGTAAACCGCGCCTTCGTCTCGCGCCAGGTCGAACGGCTCAGGCCACGAATCGAGGCCTTGGCCAACGAGTTGGTCGACCGCTTCGAGCCAGACGGCGTCGACCTTTTGCCGGCCTACGCCTCGCCTTTGCCGATCACCATCATCGCCGAGATGCTCGGCGTGCCGGTCGAGATGGGGCCGCAACTGCTCGACTGGTCGCACCAGATGGTGGCCATGTACATGCACGGCCGCACACGCGAAACCGAGGACACAGCCAACCGCGCCGCACGCGATTTTGCCGCGTTCCTGCGCGGCTACGTCGCCGAGCGGCGCAAGAAGCCGGGCGACGATCTGCTTTCCCTCCTGATCGAGGCCCAGGACAACGGCCAGAGGCTGTCGGAAGACGAGCTGGTGTCCTCGGCCATCCTGCTTCTTAACGCCGGTCATGAGGCGACGGTGCACCAGACCGGCAATGCGGTGCGCTCGATCCTGGCGCAAGGTGGCGATCCGCGCCGCTTCTTCGCGACACCCGAGGCGAATGCCGCGACAGTTGAGGAATGCCTGCGCTACGACGCGCCGCTGCACATGTTCCTGCGCTATGCCTATGAGGAGATCGAAGTGTCACCAGGCATCGTGGTCAAGCCCGGCGAGATGGTCGCGCTTCTGCTCGGCATGGCCAATCACGATCCCCAGGCTTTTGCCGAGCCCGACACCTTCAATCCGGCCCGCGCGGACCAGAAGAATGTCTCCTTCGGCGCCGGCATCCATTTCTGCATCGGCGCGCCGCTGGCGCGGCTTGAGTTGCAGGTCTCGCTGAAGACGCTGTTCGACCGGCTGCCGGAACTACGCCTGGCGGAGACGCCGCGCTTCCGCGACACTTATCATTTCCACGGGCTGGAGCGGGTTGCCGTGACTTTTTGATAGGCGAACCGACCCTGCCTAGAGCAGCCAAAATTGTCGTTCGGGAACCTAGAACATGAAATTCGCCTACCTGCAGGAACCACCCTTCTGCTTCGCCGACGCATCGGGCTCGGTCGTCGGCTGCGACGTGGAACTCGCCAAGCGGATATGCCAGATGCTCGGGCTGGGCGAGTTTTCGCCCGTCGAAGCCGAGTTCGCTGAACTGCTTCCCGGGCTGGTGGACAACCGATGGGACATGACGACGGGCCTGTTCATCTCGGACGAGCGCAAAAGGCTCGTTGAGTTTACGCGCCCGATCTGGTCGCTGCCTGACGGACTGATGGTGGCGAAGAACAATCCGTTGGGGCTGGAGGGCTACCGCTCGCTTGCCCTGCACCCTTCAGCGGTACTTGCAGTGATATCGGACCAGGTTCAGCATCAAACCGCGTTGCAGAATGGCGTTCCGCCCAATCGGGTCAGGATATTTGCGACGCAGGCTCAGGCGGCGGAGGCCGTGGCGAAGGGTATGGCGCAGGCATATGCCAGCGTCGCCATGGCGCATCGCGGCTACATTGCCCAGCGCCCCGACGAGCGGCTCGATGTCGTCGAGGTTCCCGCATCGGAGAAGCGGCCGGCCGCCGGCGCGTTCGCATTGGCCAAGGGCAATGCCGCGTTGCGCGAGCGGATCGATCGGTGCCTGAGCGATCTGCTCGGAAGTCCGTGGCACCGGAACATGATGAGCGAATGTGGTTTTTCCGACGACGATGTCGACCGACTGTTGTGAGCCGGCCGAAACCGTCAAAGCTTGATCACATATTCCTTGCGCGTCGTCTCGAGCACTTCCCAGGTGCCCTTGAAGCCTGGCCTCAGCACGAAACTGTCACCGGCTCGCACGGTGCGCGGCTCGCCGCCGTCCTCGGCGATCACCGAGACGCCGGACAGTATGTGGCAGAATTCCCATTCGTCGTAAGAGATGCGCCATTTGCCTGGCGTCGCTTCCCAGATCCCGGCATAGAGGCCGCCGTCGCGCTCCTCGACATTCCAGGTGCGGAATTTCGGATCGCCCGAGATCACTCGGTCCGAGGCCGGCGCACCGGCCTCCGGCTCGACGGCTTCGATATCGACCGCAAGAAAGGCAGACATATCAGACCTTGCTCAGCGCCTGCTCGAGATCGGCGACGATGTCGTTGACGTCCTCGATGCCGATCGACAGCCGCACCGTATCCGGCCCGGCGCCGGCCTTGACCTTCTGCTCATCGGAGAGCTGGCGATGCGTCGTCGAGGCCGGATGGATGACCAGCGACTTGGTGTCGCCGACATTGGCGAGGTGCGAGAACAATTCCAGCGCCTCGACGAATTTGACGCCGGCCTCGTAACCGCCCTTGAGGCCGAATGTGAAGACCGCGCCCGCGCCCTGCGGCGAATATTTCTTCTGCAGCGCGTTGTTCTTGTCGCTCGGCAGTCCGGGATAGTTCACCCAGGCGACCTTCGGATGGTTGGAGAGCCAGCCGGCGACGCTCGCGGCGTTGTCGCAGTGGCGCTGCATCCTGAGCGGCAGCGTCTCCAGGCCGGTCAGGATCAGGAAAGCGTTGAAGGGCGAGATCGCCGGGCCGAGGTCGCGCAGGCCAAGAACGCGCGCGGCGATGGCGAAGGCGAAATTGCCAAAAGTCTCGTGCAGGACGAGCCCGCCATATTCGGGGCGCGGCTCCGACAGCATCGGGTATTTGCCCGACTTCGACCAGTCGAACGTGCCGCCGTCGACGATGACGCCGCCGATCGAATTGCCGTGGCCGCCGATGAATTTTGTCAGCGAATGGACGACGATGTCGGCACCGTGTTCGATCGGCCGCACCAGATAGGGCGAAGCCAGCGTGTTGTCGACGATCAATGGCAGGCCATGCTTGCGGGCGATGTCGCCGATCTTCTCGATGTCGACGAAAACGCCGCCAGGATTGGCGAGGCTTTCGATGAAGATCGCCTTGGTTCTGTCGTCGATCTGGTTCTCGAAGGTCGAGAGGTCGTTGACGTCGGCCCAGCGCACTTCCCAGCCATAATTCTTGAAGGCGTGGCCGAACTGGTTGATCGAACCGCCATAGAGCTTGTTGGCGGCGATGAAATTGTCGCCCGGCTGCATCAGGTTGTGAAAGACGATTACCTGCGCGGCATGGCCGGAGGCGACGGCAAGTGCGGCGGTGCCGCCTTCCAGCGCGGCGACGCGCTCCTCGAGCACCGCCTGCGTCGGGTTCATGATGCGGGTGTAGATATTGCCGAAGGCCTTCAGCCCAAACAGCGAAGCGGCATGGTCGGCATCGTCGAAGACAAAGGAGGTGGTTTGATAGATCGGCGTGGCCCTGGCGCCGGTCGCCGGATCGGGCTTGGCGCCGGCATGAACGGCCAAGGTGTTGAAACCGGGCGTACGGGTCATCTAAATCTTCCTCTCCTGATCTTCGAAAAAACGCCGGGCATTCTTGGCGAAGCCCGGGTTGGAATGCAAAGAAGAAAATACCTTTCAGGGCGCGATCTGCGACCAACGCCCGAGAAAATCCGTTTCTTCCCGGAATAATTTTGCGCGCGCCGCTAGGCGCCTACTTCTGGCGCACGCCGAAGCTCTGAAACCCCTGGCGCATCAAGGGTTTCTTCGACGACAGAACGCCGGAGTTGACGCCGGTCCAGCCGATCTCGCCGGACAGCTTGCCGTATTCGATCTTCGGGCAGCGGTTCATCACCACCTTGATGCCGGCCGCCTCGGCGCGGGCGGCGGCCTCCTCATGACGCACGCCAAGCTGCATCCAGACGACCTTGGGCAACGGGTCGAGCTTCAGCACCTGGTCGATGATGCCGGGCACTGCCGAGGAAGCGCGAAAAATGTCGATCATGTCGACCGGCTGTGGCAGGTCGGCCAGGCTGGCATAGACAGTGCGGCCCAGGATCTCCTTGCCGGCATGGCCGGGGTTGATCGGGAACACCGAAAAGCCTTTAGCCAATAGATATTTCAACACGAAGTAGCTCGGCCGCACGTCGTTGGGCGACGCGCCGATCATGGCGATCGTCTTCACCGAGTTCAAAATGCCGGCGATGTAGGCGTTGTCGTAAGTGTCGTGATTCATGGTTCGTCCTCATACAGCGCTTCGGCGAGAAAGGCAGCCGGGTCGCTGCAGAAGTCGCGCATCATGCGAAAATGGTCGGTGTCCTGAAAATCGATCGGGTCGAGGCCGAAGCGGCTGATGCGGAAGAGCCGCGCATTCGGACAGGCCATCAGCAGCGGCGAGTGCGTCGCCATGATCACCTGCGCCGTGCCGGATTGCTCCATGCGTTGAAGCAATTTGAGCAACTCGATCTGGCGCGTCGGCGACAGCGCGCTTTCGGGCTCGTCGAGGATGTAGATGCCTTGCCGGCGGCAGCGCTCCTCGAAGAAGCGGATGAAGCCTTCGCCATGCGACCAGGACAGAAAGTCGGGTGGCGGTGGCCTGAACGGATCTTCGAGCGCTACCTTATCGAGATAGCGCGCGACCGAGTAGAACGATTCAGCGCGGAAGAACCAGCCGGCCGTGACCTTCGGCAGCCAATGGCCGCGCAGCGTGTCCGCAAGCGCCGCGCCGCTTTTGTCGATGGCGATGGAATGATCTACCGGACGATACCCCTTGCCGCCGCCCGCCTCGTCATAGCCTGCCAATGCTCCGATCGCTTCCAGCAGCGTCGATTTGCCGGTGCCGTTCTCTCCGACGATGATGGTCATGGCCGAGGCGAATTCGAACTCGAATTCGCGGTCGCGAAAACTCGGCAGGTTCTAGGGATATTGGTCCCAGTCGGCAACCCGCGACGGCTCAAGCAGGATGCGCTTGAGATAGGGTGCCTTCAGCCGCGTCAGTTGCTTGCGGGCAGCCACGTCGAACCTTCAGCGATGGGATGGTGCGGCTCCATGCAAACCGGCTACTCGTCGGACCATTGCGGCTTGCGCTTGCCGATGAAGGCGCCGATGCCTTCCTCGGCGTCGCGCGCCAGCATGTTTTCGACCATCACGCGGCCGGTATAGGCATAGGCGTCGGCCAGCCCCATTTCGGCCTGGGCGTAGAAGGCTTCCTTGCCGGTCTTGACCACCAAAGATGACTTGGAAGCAATGGTTTGGGCGTATTTGTCGACAACCTGGTTGAGATATTCACGCGGCACGATGCGATTGATCAGGCCGAATTCCTTGGCGGTCGCCGCGTCGATCGTCTCGCCGGTGAGCAGCATTTCCATCGCCTGCTTGCGCGAGACATTGTGCGACAGCGCCACCATGGGCGTCGAGCAGAACAGCCCGATATTGACGCCCGGCGTGCAGAAGGTGGCCTCGTGCGAGGCGATGGCGAGGTCGCAGCTCGCGACCAGTTGCAGACCGGCGGCGGTGGCGAGACCGTCGACCTCGGCGATGACCGGCTTCGGGTGGCGAACGATGGTCTGCATCAACTTCGCGCAGGCAGCGAAGGTTCTTTCGAAGAAGGCTTTGCCGCGGTCCGGCTCGGCGCGGTGCGCCGTCATTTCCTTGAGGTCATGACCTGCGCAGAACACTTTTCCCGACGCAGCCAGGATGATGACGCGCACGGATTTGTCGGCCTTCACGCGATCGAGTTCGGCCTGCAGCGCTGCCATCGTCGCCAGCGAGAGCGCATTGGCCGGCGGGCTGGCGAGCGTGAGGCGCAGGATGCCCTTGTCCTGGCTGACAAGAATGGGGCCGTCGGCGACGGCGGGCTTGATGGCAACAACTTCAGCCATGTCCAACCTTTCGGGTCAGCGCTCGCGGCGCATGGAGCAACAGAACTAGCACGCTGCTGGTTGCAGAACAGCCGCGAGGCGTGTTTTCTCCGTCGCACCGTTTGGTCCAGGCATATCGCCCGGAGCTTGTCACCACATATAGGACGTTGCCCATGCCCGCCCAAAGCGATCTGAAGCCAATGCTCGATGCGGCCGAAGTCAATGCGCTGATGGCAAGCGTCTATCCGCAGCTCAACGACAGCTTCACCTCCTATGAGGCGATCGACGTATTTCCCGGCGGCTGCACGGTTCGGCTCAACGCCGACGAACGGCATCTGCGTCCCGGCGGCACGGTGTCCGGTCCGTCGCTGTTCACGCTGGCCGACATCGGCGGCTATGTCTGCGTGCTCAGCCACGCCGGACAGGACGCGCTGTCGGTGACCATCAATCTCGACATCAACTTCATGCGCAAGGCCGAAGCCGGTCCAATCGACGGCCATTGCCGGATCCTGAAGCTCGGCAAGAGCCTGATGGTGTTCGACATCGACATCGTGGCGGGCCCGGATGGGCACACTGTGGCCCATGCCACGGGGACCTATTCGATCCCTCGTAAGTCTTCTCAAACTTGATACCGCAGTGAGATGTGTATATATATGCGCATAGGTGACATTTGATCGAGCGTGACAGCCGCCGCATCATAAAGCGGCTGAGAGACGACGGCTTCGAATTGGTCTCAGTTCGGGGCTCGCATCACAAATTCCGAAAAGGCGCCATCGTGCTTGTCGTTCCGCACCCGGAAAAAGATCTGCCAGTCGGCACTGCTCGCGCGATCGCCAAACAGGCAGGCTGGATTCGCTAGACCTGAAGTATACAATCAGGAGACTGTAATGAAGAACTACTTCGCGCTGGTTGAGAAGGATGCCGACAGCGCATTCGGTATTCGCTTCCCCGACATTCCGGGCTGTTTTTCAGCGGCCGATGTACCCGAGGATATCGTGCCGAATGCAATCGAGGCCCTGCAACTTTGGGCCGAGGATATGTCCGTGCCTGAACCATCCAGCCATGAGGCGATTGTATCGCTTGCCGATATCCGTACCGCGCTATCTGAAGGAGCTTATCTGGTCTCCGTGCCGCTGATCGACAATGACAGTGCCGTGGTCAGGGCGAACGTGACATTCGAACGCGGTGTCCTGCGCGCAATCGATGCCGCCGCGCGCGAGCGCGGCATCACTAGGTCCGCGTTTCTCTCAAGCGCCGCCCGCAGGGAAATTGAGGCAAAGCACTAGCGCGAGGGCGACTGGCATCGATCACCTTTGTGGTAAAATAATACCGTTCGGCCAAGCCATTGTTTTTTCTTTATTTTATTCGCTAAACGCATTTTCCGCTGCCTTGACGCATAAGGCCCCCTCGCCTATAAGCCCTCGCGAAGCAGCGGCCCGCAACGGCCGCCGTTTTGTTAT
Organism: Mesorhizobium sp. M2A.F.Ca.ET.067.02.1.1; assembly: GCF_004023285.1. Taxonomy (NCBI): domain Bacteria; kingdom Pseudomonadati; phylum Pseudomonadota; class Alphaproteobacteria; order Hyphomicrobiales; family Phyllobacteriaceae; genus Mesorhizobium; species Mesorhizobium sp. M2A.F.Ca.ET.067.02.1.1. Next base: position 5,278 of record NZ_RZSB01000074.1, on the reverse strand, counting down.
TGGCGGGTGGCTTCGGTTTTCCCGTCAATCCAAGCAACAAGAAACGCCTTCTCTTGTCCCTCGTGGACGGGAAAGGTCAAACTGAGAGCAAAACCATGGCTACCTTTTCGCAGAAGCCTGCGGATGTGGTGAAGAAGTGGGTGCTGATCGACGCCGAAGGTCTCGTCGTCGGTCGTCTGGCCACTGTCATCGCCAACCATCTGCGCGGCAAGCACAAGCCCACCTTCACCCCGCATGTCGATGATGGCGACAACGTCATCGTCATCAATGCCGACAAGGTGGTGTTCACTGGCAAGAAATACACCGACAAGGTTTATTACTGGCACACCGGCCATCCCGGCGGCATCAAGGAGCGCACCGCGCGCCAGCTGCTCGAGGGCCGTTTCCCCGAGCGCGTCGTCGAGAAGGCCGTCGAGCGCATGATCCCGCGCGGCCCGCTTGGCCGCCGCCAGATGAAGAATCTCCGCGTCTATGCCGGCGCCGAGCATCCGCACACCGCCCAGCAGCCCGTCACGCTCGACGTGGCCAAGCTGAACTCCAAGAACAAGAGGGCTTCGTAATGGCTGAGCTTTCCTCGCTCGCAGAACTCGGCACCGTCGCCGCGCAGCCGGCCGCGCCCGTGCATGTCCAGAAGCTCGACAAGTCGGGCCGCGCCTATGCCACCGGCAAGCGCAAGAACGCCATCGCGCGCGTCTGGGTGAAGCCGGGCTCCGGCAAGATCACTGTCAACGACAAGGAATTCGCGACCTATTTCGCGCGTCCGGTGCTGCAGATGATCCTCAACCAGCCGATCGTGGCGGCCAACCGCGCCGGCCAGTACGACATCGTCGCCACCGTCATCGGCGGCGGCCTCTCCGGCCAGGCCGGTGCGGTCCGTCACGGCATCTCCAAGGCGCTGACCTACTATGAGCCGGGCCTGCGCTCGGTGCTCAAGAAGGGCGGCTTCCTGACCCGCGACAGCCGCGTGGTCGAGCGCAAGAAGTACGGCAAGGCCAAGGCCCGTCGCAGCTTCCAGTTCTCGAAGCGCTAAGCGCCGGGAATCCAAGCTTTCGAAAAGGCCGCCTCCGGGCGGCCTTTTTGTTTTCCGCTACCAGTGCCCGGCCGGCGTCTTGATGTAGTCGATGAAGGCACGCAGCGGCGCCGGCACCAAGCGGCGCCCGGGATAGTAGAGAAACGGCCCCGAAAAGTTTTGCCACCACGGCTCCAGCACGGGCTCCAGCACGCCGCTCTCGAAATGCGGGCGTACCCAGTCTTCGAAGAGCCAGAGAATGCCGACGCCGGCGATCGCCGCGTCGATGGCAAGATCGACGCCTCCGCCGATGCTGACGAGCAATGGTCCCGTGGTATCGACCCGCACCACCTCACCATCCCGCTCGAACTCCCAGGGCGTCATGACCCCGCTCGGGAAGCGGCCGCGTATGCAGGCATGGCCAAGCAGGTCACGCGGATGCTGCGGCCGGCCGTGCCGGTCAAGATAGGCCGGCGCTGCGGAGGTGGTGAAGCGCTGCGTGCGCGGTCCGATCGGCACGGCGATCATGTCCTGCTCCAGCCGCTCGTCATAGCGGATGCCGGCATCGCAGCCGGCCACCAGCAGATCGATGAAATTCTCCTCGGCGATCACCTCCAGGCGAATGGCAGGATAGGCCGCCAGAAATCCCGGAACGATTCTTGGCAGCACCAGCCGCGAGGCGCTTATCGGCACGTTGAGCCGCAGGGTTCCGGCAGGCCGGTCACGAAAGCCGTTCACCACATCGAGCGCGGCTTCCACTTCGCCCAATGCGGGGCCGAGCCGCGCCAGCAGGCCGGCGCCGGCCTCGGTCAAAGCGACACTGCGCGTTGTACGGTTGAAGAGCCTGACACCGAGCTGGGTTTCCAGACGGCGGATGGCTTCACTGAGCGCGGAGGCGCTGCCCGCCGTGGCGCGGGCGCCTTCGCGAAAGCCGCCGGCGCGCGCCACAGCCATGAATGCCTGGAGATCGTTGAGGTCAGCCACTGTTCTGCAATCCGTACAAGTTGTTTCGATTATACCCGGTTATCTGGACAACGGCCATGCCCTATCTCCCTCGTCGACAGCGAAGGAGAACCACGATGTCCAGCGTAAACAAATCCGGCACCTATAAACTCGGCGACCGTTCGGTCCGCCGCCTCGGCTACGGCGCCATGCAGCTCGCAGGCAAAGGCGTGTTCGGTCCGCCGAAAGACCATGACGCGGCCATCGCCGTGCTGCGCGAAGCGGTAGAGCAAGGCGTGAACCATATCGACACCAGCGATTATTACGGGCCCTATGTCACCAACAGGCTGATCCGCGAGGCGCTTGCGCCCTACCCCGACGACCTCACCATCGTCACCAAGATCGGCGCCCGCCGTGGCGAAGACGCCTCCTGGCTGCCGGCCTTCACAGCCGACGAGCTCGAGCAGGCCGTGCACGACAATCTCCGCAATCTCGGTCTTGAGGTGATGGACGTCGTCAATCTGCGCATCATGTTCGGGGTGCATGGTCCGGCCGAAGGTTCCATCGAGGCGCAGGTCACCAAGCTTGCCGAGCTGCAGCGCAAAGGCCTGGTGCGCCATATCGGCTTGAGCAACGTCACCCGCGCGCAGATCGCGGAAGGCCGCAAGATCTGCGACATCGTCTGCGTGCAGAACCAGTACAATCTGGCGCACCGCGACGATGACGCGCTGATCGATGAGCTGGCTCGCGACTGCATCGCCTATGTGCCGTTCTTCCCGCTCGGTGGGTTCAGCCCGTTGCAATCGTCGACGCTGTCCGACGTGGCCGACCGGCTCGGCGCGACGCCGATGCAGGTGGCGCTGGCGTGGCTGCTGCAGCGTTCGCCCAATATCCTTTTGATACCGGGCACCTCTTCGGTCGCGCATCTGCGGGAGAATCTGGCAGCCGCGGAGTTGGAGCTGTCGGCTGATGTGTTGAACGAGCTGGATGGCGTGGCGAAAGCTGCGTAGGTCGGCGCAGCACCCCGCCCGCGCCTGCGGCGCGACCTCCCCATCGAGGGGAGGTAGGGCGCCGCGCTTTATGCTTGAACGCCAGTTTAGCATTCAGGATTACCGCACCGCAGGCATGCAGCGACGGCAGTTTGGCACGACGTTCTACCTCCCCTCGATGGGGAGGTCGGCGCGAAGCGCCGGGCGGGGTGAAGCGCCGACGCCAGCTAATTAATGCTCGCCGTATGCGCCGGCTCGGCCTGCCTGATGTCCGTCGTATAAGGCACCCGATAGCCATTCGCCGCCAGCCACTCGATCGCCGCTTTCGGCTCGTCGGTCTGGATGATCGTTGCGCCGCGGTCGACCCAGAAACCCCAGGCCTCGCGTGGCAGGCCGGCGGCGACGGCGAGTTCGTCGCCACGGCCGCCGGCAAGGAAGCCGCCCGGCTTGTGCACGATGGCGTAGGTGTCGGCCCAAAGGTGCCAATCGCCGCCGGCCGCTTCCGCCCGCATATGGTTGCTGAACAGCGGCCCGCCAGAGGCGGTCAGCGTCTCGGCGCCGTTGCGCCAGTTGATCAACTCGATGGCGCGCGGCGCGAACACCTTGTCGACCTCATCGGCGAAGGCGGCATCATGCACGGCGTCGTCGGCGAGGATCGGCATGAACTGGAAGCCGCCGCCTGCGCTTGTAAGCGCGGCACTGGCGGCATCGATGCGCTGCCGGTTCCAGAGGTTCTCCTTGACGATCACCTGGTCGGCCATGCCGAGGTCGCGCGCCTCCGCGACCATGCCCGGCAGGTCGGTCACCTCCAGCTTGTTGTCGAGGTTGATCAGGATCCTGTCCCTGGTCGTCAGCAGCATCTCGCGCAGCGTCGACACCGTCTCGTTGGTGACGGCGCCCGTGCCCTCGATGACCAGCCGGCAGTTCTTCAGCTCGGCCAGCGTGTAGTTCACGACCTCCCCCTTGCAGGTGGTGGTGCGGTCGAGCCAGCTGTCATGCATGATGACGAACTCGCCGTCCTTCGCGCGCCGGACATCGACCTCGACGATCTCGGCGCCGATCGCGATCGACCCTTCGACCGCGGCCAACGAGTTCTCGGCATAAAGCGTCTTGCCGGCCTGCATGCTGCCGGCGCGGTGCGCGGCGATCATCACATGATCGCGCCATTGGTTGGCGTGCTCGAAGCGATCGAGGATTTGGGTGGCGCGCGTCTCGCCGGCTAGACTTTGGTTAGGAATTGCACCAAGCGCGGCGGACAGAAAAAGCCTCAGCCAGAGTGTTCGCATCGGGGAATCGCTCCGTTCCGGTCGCGACCCGGTTAGGCGATGCCCATGACAGGGCGGTGAACGAAGCCGGCTAGCTGTTTCGTATCGAAGTCCGTCAAATACGCTTGGAAAGGCGCCGGAACCAGGCGAGCGCCGGCATTTCGACGAAGCGCCAGGTGAACCACGACGCGACGACGACGGCGATCAACATCGCGATCAAAGCCGCAAAACCGATCAAGGGCGAGCCGGCGCCGAAGCCGGTCGCATGCTCACCTCGCAGCATCAGGTCGCCAACGATGCCGAGCCCGAGCTTGCGCTCGAGAAGGCCGCCGGCATTGATCATGCGCGCCTGGACGAAGATGTGGACCATATAGATCGAATAGGAGAGCGAACCGAGCAGCAGCATCGGCCGGCTGCGCAAAGCCACGCTGACCCACCCACCCTCATGCGCAAAAAGGTAAAGCGCCAGCGCGAAGACGACGGGCGCCGCGATGCCGATGTCGTTGGTGCCGGCGATGGAGACGAACAGCGCGATCCCCGCGATCATCACCAGCTCCGCAATCGTCCAGGCGATGCGCCCTGCCCCGCCGCTAAGCGCCTGTCGCGCCTCTGCAATGGAATCGTGTTGAAACCAGGCGAGCAGCGCGCCGAGCGAGAAGCCGTAAAGGCAACGGATGAAGCCGAAGTCGAAGGACACGTCCATATGACGCGTCGAGACCGCCACCAGGAAAAGCGGCGCCGTCACCGCGGCGGCGACGAACCATATCCAGGCGCGCTGTCCAGCAGTGAAGAAGACGGCGGCAAACAGCAGATAGGTGAAGAACTCGGCCGAAATGCTCCAGCTCGGCGCGTTCCAGCTCAGATGATCCTCGACGCCCATGCCTTGCAAAAGGAAGAGGTTGGCGATCAAGCTTTTCAGGTCGAAACCGGCGGTGAAGGGCGCCGGACCCGTTCCGTGCAGCGCCGGCAGGACGAGCCGCAGCGCCTCGAAGCCAGCGAAAGCGGCAAGCATCATAAGATGCAGCGGATAGATGCGGCCGAAGCGCACGAGCGCGAAACGGGCAAGATCGTCC
>NZ_RZSB01000749.1:0-2935 GCF_004023285.1 Mesorhizobium sp. M2A.F.Ca.ET.067.02.1.1 | reverse complement strand
CGGCAACAATGGCGGCGACGGTTATGTCGTGGCGCGGCTGTTGGCCGAGGCCGGCGTCGATGTGGCTCTGTGGGCGTTGGGCGAACCGCGGCCAGGCAGTGACGCCGCGCTCGCGGCTGCCGCTTGCACCCTGGAGCGGCGACCGCTGTCGGCCCTCACGCCCGAAGACGGTTCGCTGGTCGTCGACGCGCTCTTTGGCGCAGGCCTGTCGAAACCGCTATCCGGCGACGCCAAGGCCGCGGTCGACATCGTGACAGGGATGAACCTGCCGGTTGTCGCGATCGACCTGCCTTCGGGCGTTTCCGGCGATAGCGGCGAAGTTCTTGGCTCGGCATTTCGCGCGGTCCTCACGGTGACCTTCGCGCGAAAGAAGCCCGGGCACCTGCTGCTGCCGGGCCGCGAGCGATGCGGCGAGATCGTGTTGGCCGATATCGGCATTCGCGACGAGATCATCGACGAGATCGCGCCAAGGACCTTCGAGAACCGGCCCGGGCTTTGGATCGCGAACTTTCCGACGCCGGCGGTCGACGCGCACAAATACAAGCGCGGCCATACGAGTGTCTTTTCGGGCGGACCATCGGCGACCGGCGCGGCGCGGCTGTCGGCGCTGGCGGCCGCAAGAAGCGGGGCAGGGGCCGTCACCGTGCTCTCGCCGGCAAACGCCATGCAGGTCAACGCGGCGCATCTGACCTCCATCATGCTGCGCAAGGTCGACGCGATCGAGGACGTGCATGACCTGATCGGCGATCGCCGGCCGTCCAGCTTTGTCCTCGGCCCCGGCTTCGGCATCGGCGACAAGGCGCGCGATTTCACGCTCGCCGTGCTGGCCAGGAAGCGGCAGGACGGTGGCGTCGAGGGCCTCGTGCTCGACGCCGACGGCATCACCTCCTTCCGCAATGGAGCCTCGACGCTGTTCGAGGCAGCCGGCAGACCGGATGCGCCAGCGTTGATCATGACGCCGCATGAGGGTGAGTTCGGCAGGCTGTTCGCGGACATTGCGGGCAACAAGGCGTTGTCGAAGCTCGCCAAGGCGCGCGAAGCCGCGCAGCGTGCCAACGCGGTGATCGTCTACAAGGGCGCCGACAGCGTGATCGCCGCGCCGGACGGCCGCGCCGCGATCAACGGCAATGGCGCGCCCTGGCTTGCCACCGCCGGTTCGGGCGACGTGCTGGCAGGCATCATCGCCGGCCTCCTTGCCCAGGGCATGCCGGCCTTCGAAGCGGCTTGCGCTGGGGTCTGGATCCATGCCGAGGCTGGCAACCGTTTTGGGCCGGGCTTGATAGCCGAAGACCTGCCCCTGGCCATGGTGCCGGTTCTTCGCGAATTGATGCAGAGCTCTGTCGATAAACCCTTCGGCGCCGCGGTCGAGTAGTAAGGTCAGGCGAATTGCGGCGCGTGTTTTCGGGTCGCTGCCGCCAGCGCCTCGCGAACCCGGTCCTCGCTGACGGCGCGCGTGTTCTCGACCCAACCCGGTGTCGAAATCGGCGGCTCGAGGAAAATCACCTGTTCGTTCACCGGACCGTGCACATAGGCCCGGTTCGAGCCATATATGAGCACGCATGGAACGCCGAGCGCGCCGGCGGCATGGGAAATGCCGCCGTCGACACCGAGAAAGACGGTCGAGGCCGCGATCTGGCACACGGCCTCCGCGATATCGGGCGTCGCGGTGAAGTCGATCGCCTCCGGCAAATGAGCCTTTATTTCGGCGGCGCCCCGCCGCTCGCGCGGCCCGCCGATCAGCCAAACCGACCAGCCGCGAGCGGTATAGTCGCGCGCGATCGAGACAAAGCGCTCCACTGGCCACGAGCGCTTGTTGGCAAAGTCGGACGTATAGAGGGCAATCGCCGGTTTTGCCGGATCGACGCCGTTGCGCCGGCGCCAATCGGCAAGCTCCTCGGCGGAAACAACAAGCTGCGGCGACGGCAAAGGCCGGTCGTCGTCGGGCCTTTTGCCGAGGCGTGCGATGGCGCAGACCTGTTCCGCCAGCCGCGTCTTGCGCGGGCCGTATGCAATCATCGATTTCAGCCAACCGGCAGGCAGGCGGTTGACGATGCCGAACTGGAACTCGCGCGGATAGCCGATGCGCTCCGGGATTCCGGCAAGCCACGGCACAAGGCAAGCCTTGGCGCTGCTGGTGAGCATATAGGCGGCCTGGTAATTTTCCTCGCGCAGTTTTCGCGCGAGTGCTGCTCGCTCTTTCAGCCCCGGCTTCCAGTGCTTCTCCGCTATCCAGACCTTGCGGACATGCGGCATCAGCCGCGCCAGCGGCGCGGCGATCCTCGAGGTGATGATGTCGATCGGCTGCCCGGGAAATCTCCCGGCGATGATCTGGATGGCCGCGTGGCAGCGGATGAAATCACCGATCGCCGGCAGGCAGAAAACCAGGATGGGGCGCAATGCGCGAAACCTTTTCGATCCGGAACGGCCACCGCTGACAGGAGACGCCTGCGTGATGTCTCACGGAAGCGCTTCGCCATCAAGGATGCGGTGATAGAGCTCGACATAGGCTTTTGCGGCCTTCTCGATCGGAAACCGGTCTGCTGCAGATTCGCGGCATCTATGCGCCGACAAACCGCCGATCTCGCCAAGGCCGCGCGCGAACTCGTCATCCGTATCGAAGAAGCGGCCAGTGTCGGCGTCGACGGTTTCGGGCAGCGCGCCGCGCGCCGTGGTCAGCACCGGCGTGCCGCACAGCATGGATTCGACCGGCGCGTTGCCAAAAGGCTCTTCCCAGGAAATCGGGTTGAGAAAGGCCCTGGTCTCGCCCAACAGGCGTACCTTCGGTTCGCCATCGACCATGCCGTGATAGCGGAATCGCGACGACAGGCTCTTGAAGAAGACGCCCTCGCGGCGGGTCTTGCTGCGGCCGAGCAGCTTCCAGCGCGAGCCGCCGGCGATATCGAGCTTGAAATCATATTTTTTCGCTAGGTCCACC
>NZ_RZSB01000748.1:0-2940 GCF_004023285.1 Mesorhizobium sp. M2A.F.Ca.ET.067.02.1.1 | reverse complement strand
GTGCGCCATGAAATAGGCGATGGCCATTTCGCCGGCCAGGAGGAACGCCACCGGGCGGGTGAAGAGACCGAGCGCCAAGAGGATGCCGCCGGCGAATTCGAGGATACCTGCAGCCGTCGTCAGGCCGGTGAGGGCGTGCGGCTGGGCGCTTACCGGGAAGTTGAACAGTTTTTGCGAGCCATGTTCGATGAACTGCAAGGCGGTCATGATGCGCAACACGCCCAGCGCTTGCGGGCGGAACTGAGCAAGGCTTTCGAAAAGCTTCATCCGAAACTCCATTTACCCCCGCTCGGGCCTTAGATTATCGCCCGGCAGTGGACCACTCACTTCCCTTGGCCAACCATCAACAATCGGTGAGCCGTAATGGCTTGAGTCCCCATATTTCTTCTCGCGATGGTTGCATATATATCCCTATGGTTGTACTAGAGGGGTGATGAATCAAACCAAGCGAGTCTCCTTGATCATGAGAAAAGTCATCATCGGCCTCTTCGCAATCCTTGCAGGCACCAGCTTCGCCATGGCCGCCGATACCGGCTGCGAGACCTTCAAATGGCCGGTCGAGCGCGAGCAGGCGCTGTTTCCGGCGGCGCCCGCCGCGCAGTCCGGCGCTACCCTCACGGTCGGGCAAGCGGCGGATTTCTCGCTTGAGGCTGTGGATACCGTCAGCTTCGAAGTGCCGCCGGAGCGGGCACCGAAAGCCGGCACGTTCGGCGCGACAGCAAATGTGACGGTGCCGCCTGATGGCGAGCTGCAGCTCAGCCTGTCCGACGAGGCCTGGATCGATGTGGTGCAGGATGGCAAGACCGTAAAATCGGCAGCCTTCAGCGGCGTGAAGACCTGCCCTGGCATCCGCAAGAGCATCCGCTTCAAGCTCGCCGGCGGCGCAGCGATCATCCAGCTCAGCGGCGCGAAGAAGGCCGATCTGAAGCTGGCGGTGCTGACGCCGGAGTGACTAATTTAAGAGAGCGGCGCCAGCCGGATAAGTCTTGCCCGTCCTTCGCAGCAATTGCGGAGGGTTGATCGCACCTCTCCCAAGAGGGAAGCGCAATCGCAGACGGCAGCGCTGCCCCCTCTCCGTCCGCTGCGCGGACACCTCTCCCCCATTTCATGGGGGCGAGGAAACGCTAACCGCGGATGTCGCGGTCTTGAAAGCTTGGGTTCCTCGCCCCCATGAAATGGGGGAGAGGTGGCTCGGCGAAGCCGGGACGGAGAGGGGGAGCGCCTTATGCGATTGCCCGCTCCGAGGGAGAGAGAATTCTACCGAACCGGTGCCAGCAGGGCGAAATGCGCGCCTTGCGGGTCCTGGCATTGGATGATCCATTGGCCGCTCGGCACGTCCATCGGCCCCATGATGACCTTGCCGCCATTGTCGGTGACGCGCTTGGCGGCGGCGTCGATGGCGTCGACGTTGAAATAGAACTGCCAGACGGAGACCGGGATCTGCGGCGGCTTGTTCATCATGCCGCCGCCGGATTCCGGACCGGCGCCGAAGGTTTTGTAGATGCCCATCTCGCCCATGTCGAACTCGCCGGCGCTCGTCCAACCGAACTGGGTAGAATAGAAATCGAAGGCGGCTTTCCAGTCCGACGTGTAGAGCTCATGCCAGCCGACATGACCGAGCGTGGTTGCCGGCACCGGCGGCTGGTCAGGCTGATTGGGCTGCAGGAACATGAAGGCCGCACCCTGCGGGTCGGCGACGACCGCGAACCGGCCGACGCCCGGAATATCGTCGGGCGCTCGGTGCACGGCGCCGCCGGCGTCCTTGAGCGCCTGGGTGGAGGCGTCAACATCCTTGGTGTAGATGTAGCCCAGCCAGGTTGGCGGCATGCCCCTCTTGGCGGGTTCTTCCGGCATGGTCATCAATCCGCCGACGCCGCGCTCGGCGGAATTCACCACGATGTAGCGGGGCATGCCGGGGGCGTTGTCGAAGGGCTCGGCCTTCCAGCCGACAACGGCGGTGTAGAAGGCCTCGGCGGCGTCGAGGTCGGTGGTCATCAGTTCGTACCAGAAGAAAGGTTGCGGGGATTTCGGCATGGTCGGTCTCCTCACCGGTTCAGGCAGCGATCGCAGTTCGATCCATCCTAGGACGATCCTGGCGACAGAAATCCGACATGGGCCGAAAATCCCGGTCGGCAAGGCGTCCCGCTCCTGATCTTGCATAGCCCACTCTTTTCGACTTTGCTGCCGGCAAAGAGGGGTTTGCCTTCCATGCGCCAGATGTCGCTCACGCCCGAGCTTGTGGCTCTTTGCCATCGCGAGGAGATCGATCCCGGTCCGAGCGGGGAGTGGACGCAGCTCAGCGACGACGATTTCGGCGCGCTCGCCACGCGTCTCGCCGGCGAGGCCGATGAGGGACCGCTTTGGGTGTTCGCCTATGGCTCGCTGATCTGGAAGCCGGCCTTCGAGTCCGTCGAGCAGCAGCGCGCCTCGGCGCATGGCTGGCATCGCTCCTTCTGCCTGGATCTCGTGCGCTGGAGAGGCAGCGCTGAGCAGCCGGGGCTGATGATGGCGCTTGAACGCGGTGGGCGCTGCGACGGCGTCGTCTACCGCCTGCCGGATGGCGAAAAGCCGGCCCAGATCGAGAGGCTGCTGCGACGCGAGATCGACGACCACGAGAGCGTCGCCTCCGTCAGATGGGTTCCGGTGCGGACGGCGCAAGGTCGGGTGCGGGCGCTGGGCTTCTGGGTCGGCGTGGCGGGCAGGGGGACGTCGCTCGGGCAGCCGCTGGAGAAGGTGGCTTGGGTGCTGGCGCGCGCGTGCGGCCATGTCGGCTCGGGTGCTGAATATCTCTACAACACCGTCAGCCATCTCGAGACCTTCGGCATCCATGACCGCAATCTGTGGCGGCTGCAGGAATTGGTGGCGGACGAGATCCGGTCGATCCATGGCCACAGGGTCACAAATCATGGCGCGGCAGAGATCAATGAGGCGGCTATAACA
>NZ_RZSB01000747.1:0-2944 GCF_004023285.1 Mesorhizobium sp. M2A.F.Ca.ET.067.02.1.1 | reverse complement strand
GCGTCGGCCTGCTCAATGTCGGCGTCGAGGAGATCAAGGGCCAGGAAGAGGTCAAGGAGGCTGGCCGCATGCTGCGCGAGGCCAACATGGCCTCGATGAATTACCGCGGCTTCGTCGAAGGCGACGACATCGGCAAGGGCACGGTCGACGTGGTGGTCACCGAGGGCTTTGCCGGCAATATCGCGCTTAAGACCGCCGAGGGCACGGCAAGGCAGATCGCCGGTTATCTTCGCGCCGCCATGAGCCGCACGCTCATGGCCAAGATCGGCTATGTCTTCGCCAAGGGCGCCTTTGACCGGCTGCGTGAGAAGATGGATGTCGGCCGCTCCAATGGCGGCGTCTTCCTGGGCTTGAACGGCATCGTGGTGAAGAGCCATGGTGGCGCCGATTCGGATGGCTTCGCTGCGGCGATCGAGCTCGGCTACGACATGGTGCGCAATAATCTGCTTGACCGGATCGAGGCCGACCTCGATCTGTTCCATGCGCGCAATCCGAATGCCCAGGCAAACAGGAAATCCGGCGTCTCCGCCGACGCCGAGGAATAGGAACGGACCTTGATCAGATCAGTCGTGCGCGGCAATGGTGCCGCGCTGCCCCGCCGCATTATGAAGAATGCCGACTTCGAAGGCATGGTCGAGACCTCCGACGAGTGGATCGTCCAGCGTACCGGCATCCGCCAGCGCCATGTCGCGGCCGATGACGAGACGACGGCCTCTCTGGGCGAGGCGGCGGCGCGCGCCGCGCTGGACAGCGCGGGCATGACGCCCGCCGATATCGACCTCATCATCCTGGCGACGTCGACGCCCAACAACACGTTCCCGGCGACCGCCGTCGAGATCCAGAACAGGCTCGGCATGCATCACGGCTTTGCCTTCGATATGCAGGCCGTCTGCTCTGGCTTCGTCTATGCCGTCGCCACCGCCGACCTTTATATCCGTGGCGGCCTGGCCAAGCGTGTCCTGGTGATCGGCTCGGAGACGTTCTCGCGTATCCTCGACTGGAACGACCGCTCGACCTGCGTGCTGTTTGGCGATGGCGCCGGGGCGCTCGTTCTCGAAGCCCAAGACGGCGCCGGCGCGATCACCGACCGCGGCGTGCTGGCGGCGAGCCTGCGCTCCGATGGCGCGCATAAGGACAAGCTCTTCGTCGATGGCGGGCCTTCGACGACGGGAACCGTCGGTCATCTCAGGATGGAAGGCCGTGAGGTGTTCAAGCATGCCGTCGGCATGATCACCGATGTCATCGAGGCGACCTTCGGCGAGGCCGGCATAACGGCGCAGGACCTCGACTGGTTCGTGCCGCATCAGGCCAATAAACGGATTATTGACGCTTCCGCCAGGAAGCTCGGGATAGCCGAGGAGAAAGTTGTGGTCACCGTCGATTTACACGGTAACACCTCGGCTGCCTCGGTGCCGCTGGCTCTCGCGGTGGCCGTCGCCGACGGCCGCATCAAGAAGGGCGATCTGGTGCTTCTCGAGGCGATGGGTGGAGGCTTCACCTGGGGCGCGGTGTTGCTCCGCTGGTAAGTGCCGAACGCGCCGGTTCGGTCCTTGACCTTGCCGGATCAATTACTTAGGCTCTGCCTTTGGCTGTATCGATTTACATTTTCTGCGAGCAGATGGGACGGTCGCATGGGGGGAAAGACACTGACGCGTGCCGACCTTGCTGAAGCCGTTTATCGGAAGGTTGGCCTGTCGCGGACTGAATCGGCGGAACTCGTCGAAGCCGTGCTGGACGAAATCTGCGAAGCCATCGTTCGGGGCGAGACGGTCAAGCTTTCGTCTTTTGCCACCTTCCACGTCCGCTCCAAGAACGAGCGCATCGGCCGCAATCCCAAGACCGGTGAGGAAGTGCCGATCCTGCCGCGCCGGGTGATGACGTTCAAATCGTCGAACGTGCTCAAGAGCCGGATTCTGCGCTCGCACCAGAACAGCAAGGGCAAAGGCGGCAAGTAGTTTGCTGGCGAATGCGGTTGAAAAACCGCCCGCGGTTTTGACGCTGGGCTTGAATATCGCTTCATAAATCGCTGAAATAAGGGGCGATTCGGCATCATGCGCCGGATCGTGGTCCAGTGTGGAGGATTGGCCCATGGACAAGAGCCCCGATGCTTTCCGAACCATCAGCGAAGTCGCGGAAGATCTCGACCTGCCGCAGCACGTGCTGCGTTTCTGGGAGACGCGCTTCACCCAGATCAAGCCCATGAAGCGCGGCGGCGGCCGTCGCTATTATCGGCCGCAGGACGTCGAGCTGATCAAGGGCATCCGGCACATGCTCTACGATCAAGGCTATACGATCAAAGGCGTGCAGAAGCTGTTGCGCGAGAACGGCAACCATTTTCTGGTCGCCATCGGCAATGGCGACATGGCCGCGGTGGAGGCGATCGCCCAGCGCCGTCAAGCCGAGCAGGTGCCGCTGACGGCGGCCGCGCAGCCGCGCGGCGATGAGGATGCGCTCGTCGGCCAGCCGAAGGTGAAGCCCAGCCGGCGTTTCTTCGGTCTCGGCAAGAGTGACGACGAAGGTCCGGTGCAACCGGACGCCTCAAAGTTGTCGCGTGACAATCGCGCCTTGCTGCAGGAGGCGCTGTTCGACTTGCTGGAATGCAAACGCCTGCTCGACCAGGTTCGTTGAAGGCATCATTCCACGTGATGCCGCGCGGTCGGGCCGCCGGAACTGGCCCGTCGTCCATGCGTTAGGCCTTCTCGAAGAGAAGGACAATCAGCATGGCATCGTTTTCGACCCTCTCCGACCTCGACATCGACAAGCAGGTCGCGGCGCTTTCGCGGCAATTGAACGACCTCAAGAAGGTTTTGGCCAGGCGCGGTGACGCCTATTATGAGGATGGCCGCGAGGCGGCGTCCGACTATTACTCGCAACTTGCCGACCGCCTTCACGAGGCGCTGCCGGCAATAAGGCGCAGGGGCAGGGTGATCGAGCGGCAGGCGCG
>NZ_RZSB01000746.1:0-2953 GCF_004023285.1 Mesorhizobium sp. M2A.F.Ca.ET.067.02.1.1 | reverse complement strand
TGACATGGTCGCCCTGCTTGACCGGCAGCTTTTCGATGACGCCGGCGACGCGCGTCGCCGGCGTCATCGAAAAGCTGCCGGTCAAGCAGGGCGACCATGTCAAGACAGGCGATCTCGTGCTGATGCTCGCGGCCGAGGAGAAGATCTCCAATGTCGACAACGCCAGGCAGCTGCTTGTGCAGCGCAAGGCCGAGCTCGACGCCGCCGAGCGGCTGGCCAAGACCGGCAATCTGCCGAAGCTGCAGCTCGACACTGCCCGTTCCAACCTGACGCTCGCGCAATCGCAGCTCGATGCCGCGCAGGCGGAGCTCGACCGCAATGAGGTGAAGGCGCCGTTCGACGGCGTCATCGACCGCATCCCGGTGGAGCTCGGCAGCTCGGTGATGCAGGGCGGCGAGGTGGCGACGATCCTGAAGCTTGATCCGGTCATCGCGCGCGGCGAGATCAGCGAGCGTGACCTGCGCTATGTCAAGATCGGCGACCAGGCCGATGTGCGTCTGGTCAACGACCAGAAGGTCACCGGCACGGTTCGCTACATCAGCCGCGATGCCTCGGCGCAGACCCGCACCTTCCGCGTCGAGGTGGCGATCCCCAATGGCGACGGCTCCATCCCCGCCGGCATGACGGCCGAGATCACGCTCAGCGCCGAGCCGACCAATGCGGTCATGCTGCCGCGTTCGGTGGTGACGCTCGGCGACAAGGGCGACCTCGGCATCCGCGCCGTGGGCAAGGACGACAAGGTGGCCTTCTTCCCGATCGATCTCGTCGACGACACGCCGCACGGCCTGGTGCTGGGCGGCATTCCGGAAGATGCGCGCATCATCGTCGCCGGCCAGGAGCTGGTGAAGGAAGGCGACTTGGTGAAGCCCGTCGAGGCCGATCAGGCGACCATCAGCAAGCTGATCGGCGAAGCCGCCGCCGGCACGCAGTAAAGCACGACGCGTCCGTCGCCGGGCCAATCCCGCGACGGCGGTCCGCAGCCTTGGAAGCATAACAGGCCGAAGTCATGGATATCGTCAGACTCGCCATCAACAATGCCCGCCTCACAATATCGGCGCTGCTGTTCCTGCTCGTCGCGGGCTGGGTCGCCTATCAGTCGACGCCGAAGGAAGCGGAGCCCGACGTTCCGATTCCGATGATGTATGTCAGCCTGATCTATCAGGGCATCTCGCCGGAGGATTCCGAGCGCCTGCTGCTCAGGCCGATGGAAAGCAAGCTCAAGAGCCTCAAGGGGCTGAAGGAGATGCGCTCTGCCGCCTTCCAGGGCGGAGGCTACGTGCTGGTCGAATTCCAGCCGCAGACCGATCTCGCGACGGCGCTGCAGGATACGCGCAGCAAGGTGCAGGACGCCCAGGCCGACCTGCCGCAGGCGGCCGAGGAGCCGACGGTCAACGAGGTCAACGTCTCGGAATTCCCGGTCCTGGTCGTGACGCTTTCCGGCGATGTGCCGGAGCGCGTGCTGACGGCCGCCGCGCGCGAGCTGCGCGACCGCATCGAGGAAGTGCCCGGCGTGCTCGAAGGTTCGCTGCAGGGCGCGCGCGACGACCTCGTCGAGGTCGTCATCGACCCGGTCAAGCTGTCCTCCTACGGGTTGCAGCTCGACCAGGTGATCCAGGGCGTCGCTTCTTCCAACAGCCTGGTCGCGGCCGGCAACCTCGAGGGCTCGGAAGGCAAATATGCGGTCAAGGTGCCGTCGCTGATCGAGACGCCGGAAGACGTCGCCAACCTGCCGGTGGTCGCCACACCGAACGCCGTGGTCCAGGCCAAGGATGTCGCCACCATCCGCTCGACCTTCAAGGATGCCGAGACGGTGACCCGGCTCGACGGCAGGCCGGCCATCGCCATCGAAGTGAAGAAGCGCATCGGCGCCAACCTGATCGACACTCTGACCCATGTCCGGGAAGTGTCGGACAATTTCATCAAGACGATGCCCGAGGGCATGCATGTCACCTACACGCAGGACAAGTCCGTCTTCGTCAACCAGCTGCTCGGCGACCTGCAGAACCATGTGATGATCGCCGTCATCCTGGTGTTCATCGTCATCCTCTACGCCCTGTCCGGACGTGCCTCGCTGCTCATCGGCCTTGCCATCCCGTCGTCCTTCCTGATGGGCATCCTGCTGCTCGCCATGATGGGCTACACGATCAACATGATCGTGCTGTTCAGCCTCATCCTGGCTGTCGGCATGCTGGTGGACGACGCCATCATCGTCACCGAATTCGCCGAACGGCGCATGAGCGAGGGCATGCCGAAGGCCGACGCCTTCGCGCTGGCCGCCAAGCGCATGGCCGGCCCGGTCATCGCGGCGACGATGACGCGCATCGCCGCCTTCTCGCCGCTCTTGTTCTGGCCCGGCATCATCGGCGATTTCATGAAATACATGCCGATCACGCTGATCGTGACGCTGTCGGCCTCGATGCTCTACGCGCTGGTCTTCGCGCCGACTTTGGGCGCGATCTTCGCCAAGGCGCCGGAGCATCACGAGGAAGGCAATCGCGACGGCTGGTACATGGCCGTGGTCAAGCAGGCTGTCCGCTTCCCGATCACCGTCATCCTGCTCACCGTCGGGCTTCTGGTCGGCGTCGGCTTCGCCTATTCGAAATATGGCGCGGGCGTCGAGTTCTTCCCGAGCGTCGAGCCGGATTACGGCCTGCTCTATGTCCATGCCCGCGGCAATCTTTCGCTGGCGGAAATGGACGCCGCCACCAAGACGGCGGAAAACCGGCTGCTCGGCTGGCCCGGCGTGAAGTCGGTCTATACGCGCGTCGGCAAGACCCAGGGCGGCGGCCAGGACATTCCCGAAGACGTGGTCGGGGTCATCCAGTATGAATTCGTCGACTGGCGCCAGCGCAAGTCCGCCAACCAGATCCTCGATGACCTGCGCGGCGTGATGGCCGGCATTCCCGGCGTCGATGTCGAAGTGCGCGTTCCAGAAGCCGGCCCGCCGACCGGC
>NZ_RZSB01000745.1:0-2955 GCF_004023285.1 Mesorhizobium sp. M2A.F.Ca.ET.067.02.1.1 | reverse complement strand
TCTTCGACGAGGAGATGCTGTCGGACAAACGCTATCGCCGGCTGGTGGAACGCGAGCTGCGCGCCGCGATCTATCTCGGCGAGCTGGAACTGCACTATCAGCCGATCGTCGATCCCGACGGCTCGGTCGACGCGCTGGAGGGATTGATCCGCTGGCGCCATCCCGTGCGCGGCTTGATCTCGCCGGCGGAATTCATCCCGATCGCCGAGCGCTCGACGCTGATCGACATGATCGGCGAATGGGTCTTCAAACGCGCCTGCGCCGATATCGGGCATTTTCCCGGACGGCGCATCTCGATCAACGTCTCCGGCGAGCAGCTGAAGCGCGACGAGATCGTGACGATGTGCGACAGGATCCTGGGCGAGACCGGCCGGTCCGCCTCGCAATTCATCATCGAAATCACCGAGACGGTGGCGACGGCCGCGACGCCCGAGGTGCTGAGGCGCCTGGAGGCGCTGCGCGGCCTCGGCTTCCACATCGCGCTCGACGACTTCGGCACTGGACATTGCGGCTTCAACTATCTGAAGTCGCTGCCCATCGACAGCGTCAAGATCGACCGCTCCTATATCCGCAGCCTCGCCCATGACCAGGTGGCGCAGATCTTCGTCTCGGCGCTTGCCCAGATCGCCCGCATCCAGGAAATCGCAATCGTTGCGGAAGGCGTCGAGACCGAGCAGGAATTCACCCTCGCCCGAACAGCCGGCTGCAGCCGCTTCCAGGGCTATTTCTTCGGCAAGCCGGCGCCACGCGACAAGGCAAGCGCCTTGTGTGTCGCCGGCCGCGAGCCGCTCGCCCTCACGGCCTGACAAACCCAAGCCGGCGAAAATCCTATTTTTCTTGCCCTCCCGGCGAACCCGTGTGACGATGGCCTTGGGAAGGGGTGGATAAACCCCGCCCGCGACGGCCGAACAGGCCGGCCGCCGCTCTGCACAGGGTGCGATCGGACGCAAAAACCGGTTTCCACTTTTGCTGATCGCTCTCTTGGGAAACGCCTGAGTGGAGGTCAGCCATGGGTACTCGCGCCGGAGGACGACGCACGGGACCGAAATGCATCGCCATAGTCGGTCCCTTTGCAAGCGGTAAGACGACACTTCTCGAAGCAATCCTCGCCCGCACGGGCGCCATTCCCCGCCAGTCACCCGTTTCATCGGGCAACACCGTCTCCGATCATTCGCCCGAAGCCCGCGCCCACGCCATGAGCGTCGAGGCCACCTTCGCCACCACCGATTTCATGGGCGAGCAGATCACCTTCGTCGATTGCCCCGGCTCCATCGAATTCGCCTTCGAGGCCGAACCCGTGCTTGCCGCTTGCGACCTTGCGGTCGTCGTCGCCGAGGCCGACGAGAAGAAGATCCCGGCACTGCAGCTGATCATGCGCAAGCTCGACGATCTCGCCATTCCGCGCATCCTGTTCCTGAACAAGGTCGACAAGGCGATTGCGGGCGTGCGCGAGACGCTGAAGATGCTGCAGCCGGCAAGTTCGGTTCCGCTGCTCTTACGCCAGATTCCGGTGCGCAAGGACGGCATCGTCATCGGCTCGATCGATCTGGCGCTGGAACGCGCCTACATCTATCGCGAATACGCCGAAAGCCAGGTCGCCGAGATCCCGAATGACGACAAGGCGCGCGAATTGGAAGCGCGTTTCTCCATGCTGGAGACATTAGCCGATCACGACGATCACCTGATGGAGCAATTGCTGGAGGAGATCGAGCCGCCGAAGGACGCGATCTTCGACGACCTCTCGGCCGATCTGCGCGCCGGCGCGGTAACGCCGGTGCTGATCGGCACGGCCGAGAAAGGCAATGGCGTGCTGCGCCTGTTGAAGGCCATTCGCCACGACGCGCCGGACATCGAGGCGACGAGGAAGCGCCTCGGCGCGCCGGAAAGCCAGACGGTGGTGCAGGTGATGAAGACCATCCACACCGCGCATGGCGGCAAGCTTTCGGTGTCGCGCGTGCTTTCAGGCCAGTTGGCCGACGCGGCCGAGCTTTTCCTTTCCAACGGCGACACGACGAAGGTCTCCGGCATCTACAGGATGCTCGGCAAGGACCAGATCAAGCAGACATCCGCCAAGGCGGGCGACACCGTCGCGCTCGGCAAGCTCGACAACGTCAAGACCGGCCAGACGCTGAGTTCGGCCAAGGGCGGTATCCGGCCACTGGTCACGCTCGAGCCGCCACAGCCCGTCTTCGCCTTCGCGCTTCGCCCCAAGGAGCGCAAGGACGAAGTCAAGATGTCGGCGGCGATCCAGCGGCTGGCCGAGGAGGACCCTTCGCTCAGCCTGCGTCACAATCAGGATTCGGCCGAGACCGTGCTGTCGGGCCACGGCGAGATGCATCTGCGCGTGGTGCGCGAGCGCCTTGAGGGCAAGAACCAGATTCCGATCGAGGGCCATGCCCCGGCGGTGCCCTACCGCGAGACGATCCGCAAATCGGCGCAGCAGCGCGGCCGCCACAAGAAGCAGTCCGGCGGCCACGGCCAGTTCGGCGACGTGGTGATCGAGATCAAGCCGCTGCCGCGCGGCTCCGGCTTCCAGTTCTCCGACACCATCACCGGCGGCGTGGTGCCGAAGACTTACATCCAGTCGGTCGAGACCGGCATTCGCGACTATCTGAAGACCGGCCCGCTCGGCTTCCCGGTCGTCGACGTCGCCGTCAACCTGTCGGACGGCTCCTACCATGCGGTCGACTCTTCGGACATGGCCTTCCAGATGGCGGCCAAGCTCGCGATGAAGGAAGGCATGGCCGCCTGCTCGCCGGTCCTGCTGGAGCCGGTGATGAAGGTCGAGATCGTCACGCCTTCCGACGCGACGTCGAAGATCATCGCCCTGATCCCGCAGCGGCGCGGCCAAATTCTCGGCTATGACGCGCGGCCCGACTGGCCGGGCTGGGACGTCGTCGAGGCGACTATGCCGCAGGCCGAAATCGGTGACCTGATCATCGAGCTGCGCTCGGC
>NZ_RZSB01000744.1:0-2970 GCF_004023285.1 Mesorhizobium sp. M2A.F.Ca.ET.067.02.1.1 | reverse complement strand
TTCGTCGGCAAGCGGCGAGAAAGGCACGATCGCGGCGCCTGTCTTGCGCCAATGCGTGGCGACATGGGGATAGAGGAAGGTGAAGGCGGCGTCCTCCGCCAGCGCGATGCGTTGCCCGGGAGGTTGGAGCGCGTCACCGAAGTCGCCGGCCGCTGGTTCGAGCGGTTTCGCCAACGCCAAGATGGCGTCGATGTCGAGCAACTTTTCGACCATGTCGGCCAGCCGGTCGAGATGCGCCATCAGGTTCTGGTATTCGCCGGCCTGAACGAGGCCGAGATGCCGCTCCGGCAGGTTCAGCGTCGGATCGCGCAGTATGGCGCCGACCACGGGCAGGCCGATCGCCTCGATGGCGTCGCCCGACAGCCGCCGATGGCGTTCGCTGCCTAGCCGGTTGAGCACGACGCCGGCCATGCGCACATCCGGATCGTAAGTGGCAAAACCCTTGGCCACCGCCGCCGCCGTGGTCGACTGTCCGGAGACGTCGAGCACCAGAAGCACCGGCAGGCCGTAGAGCCTGGCGAGATCGGCGGCGGAGCCTGTGCGGCCCTCCGGCGCAGGGATGCCGTCGAACAGGCCCATGGCGCTTTCGAGGATGACATATTCGGCGTCGTCCGCGGCTTGGGCCGCCAGCGCGTTGAGCAGGGCAGGCGACATCGCCCAGCTGTCGAGGTTGACGCCGGTGAGGCCGGTGGCGGCGGTGTGGAAGCCGGGATCGATATAGTCCGGTCCGGATTTCGCGCCGCGCACTTTCAGGCCGCGCCGGGCGAGCGCGCGCAACAGGCCGATGGTGACGCTGGTCTTGCCCGAGCCGGAGCGCGGCGCGCCGATGATGATCGCGCGGGCGGTCACAAATCACCTGCCAGTGCCGCGCGCATCGCGACGATGCCGCCGACCACGATCAGCGCCGGGGAGGCGAGCCCGGCGGCCGCGGCCTCTTCGGCGATGGTGGCGAGCGTGGCGACGACAATGCGCTCCTGCGGCGTGGTTGCTGCGACAATCACGGCGGCTGGGGTCGAGGGCGCGAGGCCGCCGTCGAGCAGCTTTGCCGCGATCACCGGCAAATTGGCCATGCCCATATAGACGACGACCGGCTGTCCGGTGCGGGCGATCGCCACCCAGTCGATGTCGTCATCCGTGCCGGCGGCGTGGCCGGTCGCCAGAATGACGGCCTTGTTGATGCCGCGCATGGTGGCGGGGATGCCTGTGGCGGCCAGCGCGCTGAGACCGGAGGTCAGGCCGGAAAGCACCCGGAACGGGATTTTCTCGCCCGCCAACGCCAAGGCCTCTTCGCCGCCACGGCCGAAAATATAGGGATCGCCGCCCTTGAGCCGCACGACGCGGCGGCCCTCGCGCGCCAGCCGCACGAGAAGGGCGTTGATGTCGTCCTGCTTCATCGAAGGCTGGCCGCCGCGCTTTCCGGCGTAGTAGAGTTCGGCGCCCTGGGCGACCGCCACGATGTCGGGCGAGACCAGCGCGTCATAGACGAGTGCGTCGCATTGCCCGAGCGCCGCCAGCACCTCAAGCGTCAGGCAGCCGGGATCGCCGGGGCCGGCGCCGGCCAGCCAGACATGGCCGGGCTCCAGTTCGCGCGGTTTGAACTTCAGCCGCGCCAGCGCCTGTTCAACCGTAGCCCGTCCGTTCATGTTGGCGCTGCCGTTCACAATCCGTCCCGTCCGCGAAAACGCCGCTGGTAGTGGGCGTCGTAGAGTGAGCTTTCGCCGAAATCCTGCGCTGCGAGCGCGCTGCCGACGAAGATGATCGCCGTGCGCTCCATCGGGTTTTCCGCCAGCTGCGCTTCGATGGTGCCGAGCGTGCCGGTCAGGATGCGCTCGTCCGGCCAGGAAGCGCGGAAGACGACCGCGACCGGACACTCCGCGCCGTAGAGCGGAGTCAAATCCGCGACGACGCGGTCGATGGCGTGGATGGCAAGATGGATGGCAAGCGTGGCGCCGGTGCGGCCAAAACCGGCCAGCGTCTCGCCCGGCGGCATCTTCGAGGCGCGGCCCGAAACGCGCGTCAGCACCAAGCTTTGCGCGAGCTCGGGAATGGTCAGCTCGCGGCGAAGTGCTGCCGCTGCTGCCGCGAAAGAGGGCACGCCTGGGGTCAGCGTGTAGGGGATGCCGTGCTTTTCCAGCCGCCTGATCTGTTCGGCCACCGCGCTCCACACCGAGAGGTCGCCGGAATGCAGGCGCGCGACATCCTGGCCGGCCTTGTGCGCGGCGACATATTCGGCCTCGATCTCGTCGAGCGACATCGGCGCGGTATCGACCAGTCTCGTGCCGGGCGCGCAATGCGCGAGCAGTTCCGGCGCGACGATCGAGCCGGCATGGAGGCAGACCGGGCAACGGGCCAACAGCCGCGCGCCGCGCAGCGTGATGAGATCGGCCGCGCCAGGGCCGGCGCCGATGAAATGGACCGTCATGGCGCGTCTCCGCTGATGGCGATGGCGCAGGTGACCGGGCCAAGCACGGTGCGAGGCCCGAGCAATCTTGCGCCGGCCCCGGCAACGGCGAGAGCGGACGCTTCCGAAACCGACGGCGTGCCGGCGCGGCTCTGCGAGAGATCGCAACGGCTGCGGGTGCGTGACGAGGCCAGCTGCAGGACCCGGTCATCGGCAATGACCACCGGCAGGTTGAGCGCGCGGCCTGCGGCGGAAATCGCCGCCTCATCCTTTTTGAGCGGGGCGGTCGCCAGCGCCGAAAGCGCCGTCATCGCGAGGCCATGCGCTTCAAGCGCGGTCTCGATCGCCGCCAATACTTCTTCGACGCTCACGCCTTTGCGGCTGCCTATGCCCGCGACCATCATGGCTTGATCCAGCTCCACTGCGTGACAGGCATGGCCGGACGCCAGGCCTGCATCGAGCCGACCGGCGCCGCGCGGGAAAGCGCGATCCGGGTAAGGTCGCCGCCGCGCCTGTTGTACTGGTCGAGCAGCAGGGCTTCCATCTCCAGCGTCACCGCGTTAGCGACG
>NZ_RZSB01000743.1:0-2971 GCF_004023285.1 Mesorhizobium sp. M2A.F.Ca.ET.067.02.1.1 | reverse complement strand
CGGCGCCGCCGTTATTCCCCTGATCAGCACCGCCGGCAGCGGCGTGCAGCTGAAGACCATCGAGACCTTCGAGCTCGGCCTGCCGTCGGTCGCCACCAGCCGCTCGCTGCGCGGCATCGGCTATCGTCCGGACAACTGTGTGGTGACCGACGATCCGATCGCTTTCGCCGCCGCTCTCCAGGCGGCCGCGGCCAATATCCGCGACGTCGATGGCAGCGCCTTCCACCGCCGCCAGCTCAAGGCGCTCGACGCCGCGATCGGGCTTGGCCTGGAGAAGCTCGGCGCCGTCAGGCAGGAGGTCGCCGCATGAACATGCACACCGCGCGCGCCGCCTTCGGCTTCGATACGCTCAAGACCATCCTGGGCATTCCGGTGCTTGCCATACGCTGGGACGAGGCCATCGCCTTGCTCACCAGGCTGATCGACGAGCGCCGCTTCACCAAGGTAAGCTTCCTCAACGCCCATAATGCCAATCTTGCCTGCACCGATCCGGTCTTTGCCGAGGCGCTGGAAAACTTCCTCATCCTCCCCGACGGCGTCGGCGTCGACATGGCGGCAAAGCTGCTTTACGGCGCGCCTTTCCCCAGCAACCTCAACGGCACCGATTTCATTCCGGCCTTCCTGCAGGCCGCATCGCATCCGCTGACGGTGGCGCTGCTCGGCACGACGCGCGCCAATGCCGAGGCCGCGTCCGCGAAGCTGTCGACGCTCGCCATGCAGCACAAATTCGTCGTCATCCATGACGGCTTCTTCTCAGCCGCCGAGGAGCCGGCGATTCTCGAGCGCATGGCCCGCCTGCGGCCGGATGTGCTGCTCGTCGCCATGGGCGTGCCGCGCCAGGAATTGTGGATCGAACGCCACATCGACAGCCGCCATTGCACGCTGCCGGTGGCCGTCGGCGCGCTGCTCGATTTCATGAGCGGTTCGGTGCCGCGCGCGCCGCTGTGGCTGCGCCGGCTGCGGCTCGAATGGCTGTTCCGCCTGTGGATCGAACCCGGCCGCCTGTGGCGCCGTTATATCGTCGGCAATCCGGTCTTCCTGTGGCGCGTCGTCAAGCAGAAGCTGTCGCTCGGGCCGCGACCGCTGGGGGCAGGCCGGTGAACAGCCGCTTCGTGCCGGATACGTCCACCGCAATCGAACCGCTGCCGCGCGCGCCCTCGGCAGCGATCGTCACCGCGAGCTACGCACCCGATTTCGAACGCTGCCGGCTTTTGTGTGAAACCATCGACCGCCACGTCGCCGGCATGGCGCATCATTACATCCTGACCGAACATCGCGACGTCGCGCTGTTTCGCCAGCTGGAATCCGGCCGCCGCAGCGTTGTCGACGAGCGGGACCTATTGCCGCGCTGGCTGCGCGCGTTCGATGATCCGCTGAGCGGTTTCCGCCGGCGCATCTGGCTGAGCTTCAGGACGCAGCCGCTGCGCGGCTGGCATGTGCAGCAGCTGCGCCGCATTGCCATTGCCGGCCATGCCAAGGAAGACGTGCTGGTCTTCTGCGATTCCGACGTCGCCTTCCTGAAACCGTTCGACGCGAACGCCTTCTGGCGGGACGGCAAGGTGCGGCTGTTCCGCCGCGACGGCGTGCTTGCCAATGAAGGCCATGGCGAGCATCGCATCTGGTCGCGCAATGCCGGTACAGCACTCGGCATCGATCCTGTTGTTGCGTCGTGCCACGACTACATCTCGACGCTGATCGCCTGGCGCCGCGAGACGGTCAACGCCATGTGCGAGCGCATCGAGAAAGTGCACGGCCGCGACTGGGTCGGCGTCGTCGGCTCGGCGCGAAAATACTCCGAATGCATGATCTATGGCCGCTATGTCGACGACGTGCTCGACGGCGCCGGCCATTTCCACGGCTCGGAGGAGTTCTGCCGCGTCCACTGGAACGGCGCGCCGCTCTCGGATGACCAGTTCCGCCGTTTCGTCGACACCATGGCGCCGGAACAGGTGGCGATCGGCATGCAGTCCTTCATCGGCACCGATATCGCCCGCATCCGCCGCCTGATCGGGGCTTAAACCGCGCTGAGATTCAGGTCAGGCCGAGTCGAAAATGGTGGTTTCCGAGACCCGGAGCGGAGCGTACTTTTCGTACGTGAGCACCGGAAGCGCAGGAAGCCGCCATTTGCAGGCCGGCCTCACCTGAATCAGATCGCCTTGGCCGGCCGGCGCATCGCCGAATAGGTCAACAATGTCGAGGCAAGATAAAGCAGCAGGAAGACTATGTTGAGCGACAGGACCAGATTGGCCGTGTCGGGGATGGTCGTCAGCACATAGGTGAGCAGAACCGCCTTCAATCCGGCGAGCAGGCCAAGATTGATTGCCCTGACCGCCGTCTGGCCACGCGCGAACAGAAGCTCGGCCTGGTATTCGACGAGGTTGCGCAGTCCCGGCACGCAGACGGCGAGCGCCACCAGCGGCGCTGCCTCGGCGACATTCCTGCCGAGCGCGTTGGGGAAGAAGTGCAGCACGATGCCGAGCGACGCCAGCGCCAGCGTCGAGACCAGGAACACGCCGCCCTCGATGCCGCTCTTCACCGCCAGCCGCGACAGCAGCTCCGGCGCCCGCATCATGCGCTGCACTAGCATCATCGAGAAAGTGCGGATCGGGATCGCGGTGAGATCGACCAGCCGCATGATGATGGCGTAGATGCCGGCCAGATGCGGCCCGCCGATCGACAGCACCAGCAGCTTGTCGAACTCCATCTGCAGGTAGAACAGCACTTCGGATCCGGCGACATAGATGGAATCGGCGAGCCGCCGGAAATACAGCTCGGCGCGCAGCCTCAGCCGCTGGCGCGGATAGAAGAAGGCGAAGGCGACGATCAGCGAAGCGGCATTGGCGCCGATGTAGAACAGCGACCAGACGCCGATCGTATGCTGCGCGGCTAGCATGAACAGGATGGCGCCGACTGCCCGAAGCGCTGTCGCCAGAATGGCGAGCACCGCCGCCCGCCCGAACTTGCCGAGCCC
>NZ_RZSB01000742.1:0-2983 GCF_004023285.1 Mesorhizobium sp. M2A.F.Ca.ET.067.02.1.1 | reverse complement strand
GTCGTCATTCTAGGGCGGAGCAAGGAGCGAAGCGACGCGCGCAGACCCTAGAATCCATGCCGTGACGCTAACGCGTTGCAACGGTTATAGAATTCTGCACCGTTGCACCCTGCGGCGGAGGTCACGGCATGGATACTCGGGTCAAGCCCGAGTATGACGACGTCGCGGAGGGATTCGGCCAATCGCGCGGATCAGCGCCACAAGCGCCCGCTCACCCCACCGCCACCTTAAGCCACAGCGCCTTTTCGCCGAGCGTCGAGACCAGCCCGGCATGCGCCGCGCGGTCCGCTTCGCTCAGACGCGGCGGCAGGGCGATGGGCCGCGCGCCGACGGAGATGTCGATATCGGCCACCTCGCCGGCGCCGTTCATCTGCACCGACACGGCCTCCAGCACCAGCGCCGCCTGCTTGCCGCCGATGAGCTCGATATAGACTTCGGCCAGCAGCTCGGAGTCGAGCAGCGCGCCGTGCTTGGTGCGGCGGGTGTTGTCGATGCCGTAGCGGCGGCAGAGCGCATCGAGCGAGTTCGGGCCCATCGGATGCTTGCGGCGCGCCAAAGCGAGGGTGTCGATGATGCGGCCGGGATCGATGGCCGGATGGTCGAGCCGGCTGTATTCGAGGTTGAGGAAGCCGAGGTCGAAGGTGGCGTTGTGGGCGATCAGTTTGGCGCCGTCGGTGAAGGCCAGCCACTCATCGACGATTTCGGCGAAGGTCGGCTTGCCGACCAGGTCAGCGGCGCTGATGCCATGCACGGCTTGCGCCTCGGCATGGATGGCGCGGCCCTGCGGGTTGATGAATTTGTGGAAGGTGCGGCCGGTCGGGAAACGGTTGACCAGCTCGACGCCGCCGAGCTCGATGATGCGGTCTTCGCGCAAATCGAGGCCGGTGGTTTCCGTATCGAAGATGATCTCACGCATGCGAATCAATCCGCTCCAAGGAGCAGAATCACAAACCAGAACAAAATGGCAATGGGGACTGCCGTCAGCGGACGTCAGGAACCATCCCGGCCGGACTTATCCCCCGTCAATTCGCCGATGACGGCCTCAACCGCCCTCCGCGCCGCCTCGAAGCCATTTCCGGTGTCGATGATGAAATCGGCCTGGCGGCGCTTTTCGGCGTCGGGCACCTGCTTGGCGAGGATCGACAAAAACTTCTCCTCGCTCATGCCAGGCCTGGCGAGCACGCGCTCGCGCTGGATCTCGGGCGAAGCGGTGACGACCACGACCTTGTCGACGCGGTTGCGGCCGCCGGTCTCGAACAGAAGCGGGATGTCGAGCACGGCGAGCGGCGCGCCGACGGCGCGATGCCTCGCCAGAAACGCATCGGCATCGGCGCGCACCAGCGGATGAATGATCGACTCGAGCTTCTTCAGCGTGGCGGGATCGCCGAGCACTTGGCTCGCCAGCTTCACGCGGTCGACCACGCCTGCCTCGGTCGTGCCCGGGAAGGCCGCCTCGACCAAAGGCGCTGCCTTGCCGGCATAGAGGCGATGCACCGTCTCGTCCGAATCATGCACTGGCACGCCGGCCTCGGCGAACATTTTCGCCGTCGCTGACTTGCCCATGCCGATCGATCCGGTGAGGCCGAGCACGATCATCAGTGGCCCTCGATGTCGGCAACGATCATGCTCCGCAGCTCGGACGTGACTTCCGGCTTCCTGCCGAACCAGCGTTCGAAGCCGGGCACCGCCTGATGCAGCAGCATGCCGAGCCCGTCGATCGTCTTCAACCGCCGCGCCCTGGCGGCGGCAAGCAAAGGCGTTTCCAACGGCACATAGACGATGTCGGTGACGATGGCGTGATCCGGCAAGCCGGCTGGATCGGCGACGAGGGTTTCGTTGCCATGCATGCCGAGCGCCGTGGTGTTGATCAGCAGGCAGGCATCGGCAAGCAGCTCGCCGACTGCGCCATGCGCCGAGACGCCAGGGCCAAAATGGCGGCTGAGTTCCTCGGCTCTCGCCAGCGTCCGATTGACGATGCGGATGTCCTTGATGCCACGCTCTTTCAGCGCGTGGATGACGGCGCGGGAGGCGCCGCCGGCGCCCAGCACCACGGCCGGCCCATTGTCCGCCCATCCAGGCGCATGGTCATCGAGGTTGGCGGCAAAGCCGTAGCCGTCCGTATTGCCACCCCAGAGAACGCCGTTCTCGAACCACAGCGTGTTGACGGCGCCGATTTCATCAGCCGCATGGTCGCGGCGGGCAACGCCGGCGAAGGCGGCTTCCTTGTGGGGAATGGTGACGTTGCCGCCGCGGTAGCCGTTCTCGCCGAGAGATTTGAGGAAATCGGTGAAATCCGCCGGCGCGACGTCGATCGCCTGGTAGCTGCCGTCGATGCCGTATTTATTGAGCCAATAGCCGTGGATCTTCGGCGAGCGCGAATGGGCGATCGGATGTCCGGTAACGAAGGCCTTTTTCTCAGCCATCGATGGCTCCCAGCGCGCGCAGCTCCTTCAGGACCGGCAGCAACGGCAGGCCGACGATGGTGAAATAATCACCCTCGATCTTCTCGAACAGCTGGATGCCTTCGCCCTCCACCTGATAGGCGCCGACGCTCCCCAGGGCCTTGGCGCCGACGCGCGCCAGATGCCGGCCGATGAAGGCGGGGTCGAGCTTGCGCATGGTGAGGTTGGCAATGCCGACATGACGCCACAGCACTTCGCCGTCGCGGCAAAGCACGGCCGCGCTGTTCAGCTGATGCGTCTTGCCCGAGAGCGCGAGCAGGTGGCGGCGCGCGCCTTCCATGTCGGCCGGCTTGTGAAAGACCTCGTCGCCCAGCGACAGCGTCTGGTCACAGCCGAGCACCAGGGAGCCGGGCCTCCGCTCACTGACCTCAGTCGCCTTGGCCTCGGCCAGGATCGAGGCGACGTCTTCCGGCGAGACGCCGCTGTCTTTCAGCGGAGCCTCGAGGGCGCGCTCGTCGACATTTGCCGGCACCGCCTCGATGTCGAGGCCGGCATTGACGAGCATGGTCTTTCGGAACGGG
>NZ_RZSB01000741.1:0-2987 GCF_004023285.1 Mesorhizobium sp. M2A.F.Ca.ET.067.02.1.1 | reverse complement strand
GCGCAGATGCTCGTCGACGACCGGTGGGTGCTCGGCGGCGGCGGCGAACAGGGCGGTATCGACCAGGACCTGCCCAAGCTCGGTCCCGAACTCATCGACCGCTACGGCAAGGAATTCGCCGCCGCCGCCGAGCACCCACCGGTCGTCGACGAGCATCTGCGCGATGCGCGACAGCTGCGGCAGGAAGAAGCGGTTGAACCCGGCACGCGTGTAAAGGCCGGGGACGTGGAGATCGGCGAGCTCGCTGCCGTCGATGCGCTCGAACAACAGCTGCGCTTCCGGACCGGCTTTCGCGGCGACGGAGAAATCCTGCAGCCTCGCCGCGTAGACCGCCGACTTGATCTGCGCAAAGGCGCGGTCGGCGAGGCTCATGCGGCCGAGCGAGCGCTGCGCGGCCTCGACCAGCGGCTGGTTGAGCGCGAAGGTTGGATCGTAGGCGTCGTCGAGCGCAAGCATGGCGCGCAGATGCTTTTCAAGCTGCGCGCGTCCCTCGCGGTTGTTCTCGCCGGGGTAGCGGTTTTCCTCCCAGTCCTGCTTCATCCACGAGACGATCAGCTCGTCGTCGACCTTGGGCGCCTTGCCGCCCAGCATCAGGTAGATCTTGAGCGGCTCGTAAAGCGCGATCGGATCGGCCATCCTGGCTTGGATCGTCCGCTCGGCCTGCACCAGCAGCCGCGATTGGAAGCTGCGCTCCAGTGCCTGCCGGTAGGCGGTCTTGGAGGCCGACAGCAGCCTCTCGCGCTGGCTGAGCCCGAACGTCTCCTCGATCGGCCTGCCCTGGTCGCCATTTTCGAAGCCGGCCGGCAGGTTGCGCAGCTGGTCGAGCGGGCCGATGACGTTTTCGAGGTCGACGTCGGTCACCGTGGTGCTCTTCAACAGGCTGTCGGCGCTGTCGCGATAATGCGCAATGGCTTGCCTTGTGGAGGCGATCAGCTCTCTGTTGGCGAAGAAGCTGAGGCCCAGCACGCCGAGCGCCGCCAAGGCTGCCAGCGCGATCGCCGCCAGTCCGCCGAACCTGGCGAGCCGGATGCGGCGCTCGGCCGCCCGGTCGAACGATACCCAGCCGGATTCCGGGAAGATCACCTTGGTCAGCAGATCGTGTAGGAAGAAGCTTTTGCCGGCGCCCGAAAGATGCGCCTGCGAAGCGCTGCCGAAACTGCGGCCGATCGCGCCCAGCACCTGGTCGAAGGGCGTTCCTTCCTGCGTGCCCGACGAGAAATAGAGCCCGCGCAGGCTGACGTTAACCTGGCTGCGCGATGTGTCGAACAGGCTGCCGATGAACTGCGTTATCCGGTTCTTCAGCGCGCCGAACTGCGCCGGAAAGCCGAACAGCGCAATCCGCGCCACGGGGTCGGTCTCTTCCTGCAGGCGGTCGGCGACCTCTTCGGCGAGCCGCTTGGCCAACTCGTCGAAGGATCCGGGCGCCTCGCCGGCCATGTTTTTGGTGCGGTCCGCGGTCTGGAACGTCGCGCCCCACACCTTGCGCCGGCGCGCCTCGTCGAAATCGCCGAAATAATCCATGAAGCCGGCGACGAGATCGGCCTTGGTGAACAGCAGATAGACCGGGAACTGGATCTTCAGCGTCTGGTGCAATTCGCGCAGGCGGCTCCTGATTTCGGTGACATGCTCGTCGAGCTGCCGGTCGTCGAAGCCGATGAGATCCGACAGGCTGATGGCCAGGATGACGCCGTTGATCGGCTGCCTGGTGCGGTGCTTCTTCAGCAGTCCCAGGAAGGAGAGCCAGCTCGCTCTGTCGCGCTCGCGGTCCGCCTCCTGCGTCGTGTAGCGGCCGGCCGTGTCGATCAGCACCGCCTCGTCGGTGAACCACCAGTCGCAGGACCGCGTGCCGCCGACGCCGGCCACCGGCTGCGCGCTGCCAGAGCCGGCAAGCGGGAATTTCAGCCCGGAATTGACCAGCGCCGTCGTCTTGCCGGCACCGGGCGGGCCGATGATGATGTACCAGGGAATGTCATAGAGGATATTGCGCTTGCCGCTCGTCCGCTTCAGCGTCGCGATGGCTTCGCTCATGCGTGCTTCGAGCACCTGGGAATCGTCGTTGCGTTCATCGCTGCGCGCGATGGCCGCTTCGAGCGCCTTCTGCGCCTTCCGCCGCTGCCAGAAGCGGATCCCGTAGAACAGCGCGAGCGCCGCAACGGTGACGCCGATGATCGTGGCCCTCAGCCACACTGGACCAAGCGGGCGCGTATCGGCGAAGCGGATCAGCGGTCCGGCATACCAGATCGCCGCCGAGAAACCGGCGAGCGCAGCCAGGCTGAAGATCCGCCGCATCCAGCGCATCAGCCGCCGTTCTCCGCCGCGCTGGTCTGCAAAATCTCCTGTTTCGGGATCATCACGTCGACGCGGCGGTTCTTGGCACGGCCGTCCGCCGTGCCATTGTCGGCGATCGGTTCGTCCTCGCCCTTGCCGTCGGCACTGAGCCGCGACGGATCCTTCACCTGCTTGGCCATCATCGCCTGCACGGCCTTGGCGCGAGCGACCGAGAGGTCGAAATTCGATTTGAACGTGCTGGACTTCTTCGGTTTCACATTGTCGGTGTGTCCAATGATGTTGATCGGTCCAGGCTCAGCATCGAGCACGGTGGCGATATCGGCCGCGACCGGCTGGAACTGCGGCTTCGGCTCCGCCTGGCCGGGCGCGAACAGAAGCTGGTTGTTGATCTCGATGACGATGAACGCGCCCTTCTCGCCGACGCTCAGTCCGCCGCCGGCGATCTCCTTGGCAAGGGCGGCGCGGACACGGTCGATCTGGGCGGTGTCCGGAACCGCTGGCGGCGGCGGGGCGGCTTGCGCCGGCTCAGTGGGCGCCGCCACGCTGGCGCGCTCGATGGTGACGGGCGTCGAGGGGTTGAGCGCCAGCAACTCTCCCGCCGTCGCGTCGCCTTCATCGGTGATCAGCACCCGCAGCCCGAAGAAGGCCGCCGTGACCAGCGTCGCCGCGGCGGCCGCGACCGCCCAGAGCGGCAGCCG